>JAHDQA010000095.1 GCA_018434075.1 Tissierellaceae bacterium | reverse complement strand
CCTTGAAAACTTAATATTAAAAGCCGTTATCAAATTCCACACTATACTTATGCCCTTTTTTAGTATATAATTTAGTCAAATCTTATTTAAAAACATATCAAAAGTATTTTTCTGTTTTCATATCTTTTTTTACACTACCTTTATTCGTTTGGATACGCACCGTTCCATACTACATTTAAATATCCTTCAAAATATGTGTCGCCTTCTGTGCTAAATAACAGGCAAATCGAATTGTCATCTAATTTCATCTTTTCTCTAATGTCTTTTAAATCATCCAATCTCATAAGCTGTGATACTACGCCAGTTGTCACTGCACCACTCTCACCAGATATTACTCTTTCGTCTTTTCTCAATGGATTTCCTAAAACTCTCATTCCATGAGCAGCAGTATTATCTGGAACTTTTAAGAAAAACTCACAATTCGAATGAAGTACTTCCCACCCAACAGTAACAGGTTCTCCACAAGCTAATCCTGCCATAATTGTGTTCATATCTCCTGTAACGGGATGCAATCTGCCGTCGTCGTACTGAGCGGTTTGGAATAAGCAAGCAGCCTTGTCAGGCTCCACAATTGTTATAATAGGTTTATTCTCTTTGTATACTGAACTAAAGAATCCTGTCACAGCAGAAGCCAAAGAGCCAACCCCTGCTTGTATAAATATGTGTGTAGGCACAATATTGTTAGAACTTAACTTATTGTATGCTTCATATGCCATAGTCATATACCCTTGCATAATCCATCTTGGTATGTCTTCATATCCTTCCCATGATGTATCTTGAACCATTACATAACCTTTTTCTTCTGCAATTTTATTTGCATATCTGACGCAATCATCGTAATTCAAATCCAATATCTCGCATTCTGCACCATGCGCTCTAATTCTATCTCTTCTTTCAATAGCGCTTCCTTTTGGCATATAAACAATTGCTTTCTTCCTAAGTTGTTCGGCAGTCCAAGCTATGCCCCTTCCATGATTTCCATCTGTTGCAGTGATAAAGGTTATATCGCCAAGCTTTTCTTTTGTCTCATCGCTTGTCAGTTCCTCAAAAGTCAAATCCTCAATCTTTTTATTAAGTCTTTGAGCAATATACATGCCTATAGAAAAACTCCCGCCTAAAACTTTGAAGGCATTCAGCCCGAATCTAAAAGACTCATCTTTAACAAAAATATCCTTTACTTTTAAATATTCTGCTAAGTTTCTCAGTTCAACCAATGGAGTTTCACTGTATTGAGGAAAACTCTTATGAAACTTCAAGACTTTTTTTGCCATATCTTCACTCAAAAAGCTCAAATCGGCTTTTTTTCGTGTCTTTATGTCGTTTGCAACGATCTCGTATTTTGTACTCATCTCTTCACCTTTCTTCCCATTGAACTCTTGCTATTATATAGTGCAAGAACCATGCCAAACAATCGTTTGCAAATTTGGAAAAATCGTATATTTTATAGAATGAAAGTTAGTAAAATGCTAGTTTTGAAAATATATAAATTTAGCTATCTTAAAAACAAAATCGTTTTTTATCAAATTGATAATGGTTTATCGTTTTGATAAAGTCTAAAAGCGTGTGAATATGTAATTTATTTATCGATTATCATTTTGATAAAAACAAAGTTAAAAAAACTCGGGCTTGCCCCGAGAATTTACGAATTTATTTTTTTCTTTTTATAAAATTTATAACTAAAGTATAGTACAGCAACAATTGCTAGCCCTAAAATAATGTATTTGTAGCCAGTGTAATATTTTAAGACATTTTCCCACGCTTCGCCAAACAAAGCGCCCAAATTTACTAAAATTGTGTTCCAAATTAAACTCCCTATTGATGTGAGGAGCACAAATTTAAAAACATTCATTCTAGCAAACCCAGCAGGAATTGAAATAATGCTCCTTACAATAGGAATGCATCTACATATTAAGACAGCTTTTTCTTCATACTTAGTAAACCAGTCTTGAGCTTTGTCAATGGATTCAGGTTTTAATCTGAGTCTTTTCCCGATCTTAGTGTTCAATAGATTTATTAGGCTTTCTCTTGTAAAAGCCCTGCCTACAAAATAAAGTGTCATAGCTCCAATAAGCGAGCCAAATGTCGCATAGACAATGGTCCCAAATACATTCATATTTGTTGTAACCGTCAATGCTCCGCCTGAAAGCAAAACCACTTCAGACGGAATAGGCGGAAAAATATTCTCTATATATATAAGTATAAATATGGCAAAATATCCATAATTATTCACGAAGTCAATCATTGCATCTTGCATAAAAACACTCCAATACACTATTCGTTAAGTTTTCTATAAAGTGTTGCAATACCTATTCCCAATGCTTTTGCGGCTTTCATCTTGCCATCTGTAGTGTCGCCATAATAGTCAATGGCTTTCTTTATCTCTTCCAATTCAATCTCTTTCAATGGTCTGATCAAATCCTTAGATGTGTTTATCTCGTTGTTGTTTCTTATATTTAATGGAAGAGAAGAATTGTTTATGACACCATCTTCCATCATGTTTACCATAAATTCCACAGTGTTTTCTAATTCCCTAACATTGCCATACCACGGATAATCTAACAATTTCTGTACAGTATACTCTTCTATTTTAACAAATTTTTTCCCAAACAGTTTCCTATAATAGTCTATGAAATAGTACAATAAATCTAATATATCTTCTTTTCTCTCCCTCAACGGCACAATATGAATTGGAATGACATTCAGTCTGTAATAGAGGTCTTCTCTAAATTTATTCTCGTTTATCATCTTTCTCAAGTCTTTATTAGTCGCAGCTATTATTCTTAAATCCAATGGTATAACTTGGTTAGAACCTATTCTTGTGACTTTTTTGTCTTGAATTACTCTTAAAATCTTCGATTGCAAGTATATCGGCATGTCCCCTATTTCATCTAAAAAAATCACGCCGTTGTTTGCGAGTTCAAATTTTCCAATTTTACCCCGTGGATCAGCGCCGGTAAAAGCACCCTTGACATAGCCAAAAAGTTCACTTTCAAGCAGAGGTTCAGGAATGGCAGCACAATTTATCGCCACAAACCTGTTGTTTCTTCTATCTGAATTTTGCCATATAGCAGTAGCTACTACTTCCTTTCCGCTACCGCTCTCTCCAGTTATAAGCACTGTTGATATTGAATTAGATACTTTCTTTATCTCCTCTTTCAGAGCCTTCGTTTGAGGACTCGAGCCAATTATTCTATCTGCTCCCATTACATTTATTGTAGATGTCATCTCATAAATATTTGTATGAACTTTGTTGATATCCCTAAACAGCATGACTTGTTTGTACATCGGATTATTTGGTATATCTATTATATCGCCAATTACTTTATTCTCATTTTCACCTATTTTAACCCTATATTCTAAACTATTTTCAACAGTATCACCTGTAGGTATTATCTCTATCTTTTCTTTATTAA
Organism: Tissierellaceae bacterium; assembly: GCA_018434075.1. Taxonomy (GTDB): domain Bacteria; phylum Bacillota; class Clostridia; order Tissierellales; family Tissierellaceae; genus Soehngenia. Next base: position 22,392 of record JAHDQA010000095.1, on the reverse strand, counting down.
TTATTCTAGTTATGCCTAATTGTTTTTTGGCGCTTGGATTTATGGTATCTACCAGGCCGTCATTGTCGATTATTATAGCACCTTCGTCCATGTTTTTGATTACCTTTTTTAAAGTATCATACATAGCCGACCTAAACAAAGACTCCTGCTCTTCATAAGCTCTTGTAGCTATAAAATCTGCAATTTGCTCTAAAAAAAGCAGATAATTATCTAAGTTTTTTACAATGTATTCTTTAGCTTCTTCAGTAGGGCAAGCCATGCCAATTACTCCTAAAATATCTTCATTTAGCTTAATCGGCATAGATATTTCAAATTTCTCTTGGCATATATCCTTTTCCTTGCAGTTTAAACATCTTTCATCCTTCCCAGGTTCATACACAATTTGCCTTTCTCCTGTCAGAATAGCATTTTTATATATGTGTGAATTCTCTGAGACATCTTCATTCAACAATTCGTTAAATATTCCTGTACCAGCAACTCTTATGAGTTTATAGTTTACAACTTCAACATCGACCCCTGCGATAGACGCAGTGATTTGTGCATATTTTTGAACAATCTGAGAAATATTTGAAATATCGTACATAAAACCACCTACAAGTTCAATAATTACAAATAATTATATCACAATATGGGTAAATATTGAATCAACTAGAATAAAAAGGAGCGATAACAATTGGAAAACCACAAAATTTATAGTATGCCTTTCGCACAAGTCTATGACCTCTATGTGAAGAAAGTTGAAAGAAAGGGAAAAAGCAAAGAAGATGTAGATAAAATAATCATGTGGCTTACTGGGTATGATGAAGAGGATTTAAATAATTCATTAGAAAATAATGTGACATTCCAGGAGTTCTTCGAAAATGCTAAAGAGCTTAACCCAAATAGAGAAAAAATAAAGGGTGTCATCTGCGGGATAAGAATAGAAGAAATGAGCCCTTCACTGATGAAAGAAATCAGATATCTCGATAAATTGATTGATGAATTGGCAAAGGGCAAAGCTATAGAAAAAATACTGAGAAGTTAGAGTGAGTTCTACAAAAATTTCAATATAATCTCCCATTCTCTTTTTTTATTTTCATATTTCATCACATTGGCTGGGCTAGTTGATGGCAAGGCTTTAAATATTATTTCATATGGTATATTGGCCTTTCCCTTTACTTTCTTTTTAAAAACTTCTTCTGCTTTTTTGCCATTAAAAAAAACTGCTTCGATGTTTTTTTGCGTATTAAAAAAAGTTTCGAAGTCATTCGCTTCTTCATTTTTAATATTTGAGTCACTACTTCCATCTCTTTCGCAAATTCTTATAACATCCCAAAGCGCTATACGATTCTCAATGAGTAGGTTTTTCTTCTTTTCATAGTCATCTGCTAATTCTTCATCAAATAATTCAAATATTATCTTCCAAAAAGCGTTTTGCCTGTTTCCATAGTATTGATGCCTATTAAGCGATATCACGCTTGGCATGCTTCCTAATATTAATATTTTGCTATTTTTTGATGCTATTGGTTCAAATGATTCTATCATATTATCTCCTCTTAAATTTAAATAAAACGCAATTATGGTAAATTTCTTAATACTGCCTAAAAAAATATTTGAAAAAGCATATCCATATTAATTCATAAATAATAAAAAAATAACACATATCTGAATATTTATATACCCAAATATGGTTTCCAACCATTTTTTTTAAACCTATTTAGGGATTTATTGTACTGATCTTCAAATGTGTCCTTAGTTGGATGAGTCAATTTGCTATTAATATCATTAAAAATATTATCTGCTTCATTTTTCGTAATCTCTCCAAAATATACACATAAAGACAAAATATTATTATGTGTTAAGGTAATAAATTCGTCCAACCATTTAAATTCTGTATGATTATCTGATATTATTATTGGGATTTTAAATGCTTGGGCATATCCTGCACATTCACTTTCTCCTGGACCAATTACCTTTTTCTTATCTTCGATGATATCCCTAGCGAGTATATTTATAGATATGTCTTTCTTCCTATCTACAATCTTAAATATACTCCCTTCATTTTGAATTGCTTTGTTAATTGTATTGTAATATCTTCCTGCATTTTTATTTATTTCAATGTCATACACAAATTGAGGAATTATGATTTTTTTGAATAAAAGTTCTAAAATATTCAATCTATTAACACTGGCTAAATTTATCAATATATCAGCATCTGATATGGCTCCCGAATATCTCATATTAATATTCCTCTTCCTGGGGATACTCATAGCCAAATTGTTCAGGAGCCAGGCCGATAAATTCAAGGCTGGCTTTCATATTTTTGTAAGAGATATTTCCTCTTTCATAATTGCTTTTTATAAACTCAATATACTCTTTTGGAACATATGTTTCTTTTGATGGCGTTATCAATTCTATGCTGTAACCTTCTCTTATGGTTAAAGATTGGAGTTGCTTCTCATTTTCAAGTGAACATATATCTACTAGTTCATCATACTTATCAATAGAACATAAATTAAATTGGATAAGTCTTTTTAACATAGCCTTATAACTCACTTTAAAAAAATTGTGCATTCTAATTATGTGCCTTGGTAAAATGCTGTCTTTATCTTCGTTTACAATTTTATAAAATACTTCTTTTACATAATCTTCAGGCATTAAAAATTCGGAAGCAAATACATCTGCTTTTGCATCTTCTTCCTTATGCTTTTCGTCATCCAAAAGGATTTTTTCTTTTCTCAGTATGTCGGCATTATAAACAATATGATATAGTTCATGTGCACCAGTGTAGCGCTCATGTCCTAAAGTAAAATTGCTGTTTAAGAAGACAATAAACTGTTCATCAAAATAGGTACTAAACCCTGATAATTCATCTGTATCCAATGGTTTCCTTATGAGAAATGAAATCTCTGAAAGTATATCAAATATATCAGAAAGTCCTTTCCTCGAAAATTTTATTCTCACATCTTCTGCTAAATCTTTGATTTGCAGTCTGAAAGATTCTTCTGGGAGATTCAATTTATTCTTTGGCAATTTTAACACTCCTCCCATAGTGGATTTCTCTTTTGTGGTTTAAACTCTCCATTGTATATTTTCTTTTGGTAAATGAACATCTTTATCATATCCTGGAGTTTCTCAACTTCCTCAACGGTTTTTACGGAAAAATTATTCTTCCTGAATAGTGTAACTAAATCATCGTCTTCATCCTCTTCAAAAAGAATATTTATATCTATATTCAAAACTTTGCATATGGCATTTAACTCCACCGCCGATACCGTCCTGTTACCGTTTTCTATTTTGCTTAATGTTTCCCTGCTTATGATAATGCCATTTTCAGCTAGTTTTTCTACTGTCTCAATCTGGCTTAATCCACTTTTCTCTCTACTAACCTTTATTTTTAATCCAATAGGAATATCCTTCGTCATCTTTAATACCTCCTTTTGTAATATTATATTACACCTAACTTCTATTTGAGTCAATGCATTATATTTTTTGTAATATTTTATTACGTTTTTATAGGTTGTACTTCCTCTAATTAAATAAAATTTATCTCTGTTTTTTGATTCTTCATACCTTTGCCTGTAAAATATATCAAAATCTGTTCTACAGAATGGTTGATATCATAAATTTAGAAGTTTTTAAGCTTGAGCTGAATTACTCAAAGATATGTAATCGTATTATATGATGTAATGCTTCAAGAAAGTTAGATAAAATAAATAAATTATTAGCAAAGAATCCAATAATTAATTTTGTAAAAAAATACCCCATATTTATTGGGGTATTAGCATTTAAAAATGTTGAATAATTTTAATATAAAAGGAGTTTATTGCCTTATAAACTAACTGTCCCTGTTTAAAAATCCCCTTCCATTTCCCTCATCCCTCTCCAATCCACCTCAAACCCTCTCCATCACTAAATCTCAGACTCTTATTCTCCATCTTTTGTCTAAATATTCTTCCATTTCATTTTCACCTTTTTACCTCAAAAACTAATACACGCACGCACACGCAAAAAAAGCTTGATTTCATTTTCACCTATTTACCTCAAAAACCCCTTCTTTTGGAAGAACATTTAGACAAATTGGCTAAATGTTCTTCCCTGATAAAGAGAATAAAAATACGAGAAAAAGAACCTGAAAAGAGATCAGGAATAGAAGAAAAGGATGATAATAGCAGGAGTTAGAGCAGGAGAAGGATCAATGATCTTGGCACATAGTGCCAAGCTAAGAAGGGGAAAAAGAAAAGAGGAACAATCCCACGAAAGCCTAATTCAAGACTCTTAGAAGCCATTACAGCTCCTTAGAATCACACTTAAGGGAGGAGTCTTCCTCCCTTATTTGACAGCCACGCTTCGACTGATCTCATCAGAGATTTCAGGCGGAGTGGGTGCTGTTAAAGGAGTATTGATAGCAGCTGTAAGTGTGTATTTTCCTGCTGCTAAATCCTGCTCTTATTCTGCTTTTAAGAGGCGGAAAAAGAGAATGAGAAGGCGGATCGGCGCATGGCGCCAGCCTGAGAATGGGAATAAGAAGGGGATGGATGAGTTGGAGGCGGGATGGGCAGCTGTGTTGCTGTTGTCTCCGTATCACAGAAATTTATGGGTCATAAATTTCTGTGTTGTCATAACTCTGAAAAAGAACATGAAAAAGGAGCAGGCGCTTATTTTGCGCTTACTCCTGATAGTTTTGGAAGAACATTTCCGCTGGCGAGGTTGATTCATTTAATTTTTGAATTCAAAATTTGATTTTTGAATATTTATCTTCCCTACTATTTCCCTTTATAATAATGTTTTGACTTTTCACACTCCTCAAGCACTTATACCTTCGTCAAAAATTTGAATAAAGTCTTGACGATTTTCCGTCTTTTTTCAATTCTAATTCTCAAATTCATCCAATTCAGATTCAAAACTTTATTAAAATTTGAATAAAGGTTGCTTAATTATGACAAGATTTGAAAACTTATCATTTCTATATTTCTCTTATTTTTCTCAATCTTATCTCTTTTCCCATCTTCTTTTCCTACTCTTCATTCACTCTTGTCAATCAGATCCTAAGGCTCCACAGTCGCCTACAAGGCTTGAAATTCCAATGTTAATGGATTTATTCCAATTCTTATTTTCCTCTTGTTTCTTCCTGTTTCCTTCTCTCTTTTTCAAGAAGAAGATGAAAAGAAGGCGGAGAAGGCGTGTGATGTTTTAGTGGGAAATATGGTGGAATCAAATGTTTATTACAATAGAGTCAAGACTTTATTAGGAAAACCAAATGTTTATTATATTAGGACATAGAAATATCACTCACGATTGTTGGAATATATAAACTGTGTATATAATAACACTTTAATAGCAAATTATTTGATATAATTAAAATTATAAATGACGAACAAACAAATATTAGCTTAAGTGTAAATCTCAATTATACTTATAGTTATTAAATAAAAGGTGGGAAGAACATGAAAAGATATACAAAGGAAAGTATATTATCGAAGGTTGAAATTGCTTCAAAAGATATGTCATTATTCTACAAACAGCCTTTTATTAACTATCGTGATAACACCATAGATACTGATGAACCCTGCACAGAAATGATTATTGAGTGGTTGCTCAGCCGTTTGGAGTTGTTAGAACAAATACAACAGATTACTCTCAAAAGTAATTATCTCACAAAGTCTCATGACGGAGTGCCACCTACTGAGGGATCTAATCGTGATGAAGAACTTATTGCTATGGCTCTGTTTAGACAAGGAGAGTTCAAATCAATAGGTCATATTGTAGACTACCAAACTCCTCTAAAAAACAAAAGTAGAGATAAGGCAGGGAAAATTGATCTCTTGACTTATGACGGAAATCAGATTAGGATCCTGGAACTGAAAGAACCCGACAGCAAGGAAACTATGCTTAGATGTGTGTTGGAAGGATATACCTATATGAAAACAGTAGATTCTAAAAAGTTAAAATCAGATTTTGGATTTTCTGAGTCAGCATTTATCTCTTCCCATCCACTTGTATTTGCCGGAGGTATGCAACATAAGGAAATCACAGAAAACAAGCCCAATTTGAATAGACTGATTGATGAACTTGGTACTACCCCATTTTTGATTAAGAAATTGGATGACAAATACATAATAATGGAGGATTAATATGGAAAAGTTTGATCGTGATGAGAGATTACTGGGAGGTATTTTTGGTATCATAGCTATAATTGCAGCATTTTCAGAGCTACTCTTAAGTGGATTGGATGCTGTATCATTTGCAGGAGCAGTAAAGGATATTGCAGGAACTCTGGTTGCGATAATCGTATTCTTCACTATAATGAAAAATTTGACTAAAGAAAATGATTTCAGAGGTTCCATAGAAGGAAAAATGAATGAAGTCATCAAGAAATATGAACCACTCGTAATGGAAGAAAAATCAAATACTGATGATAACATAAACAGGCAGAATAAGTTAATGAGGACCATATGTTACGGAATAGCTTCAAGTAGCAATGTGCTGTTTGGAGGAACTTCAGGATATGTTAGATTCTTAGAAATCGAATCAGATAATCCTGATAGAATGGAATTCTTGATTCGCAAGAAATTTTTTGGTGACAGCGAGTCAACTCCTTACAACCCAAGGGAGATTTCTGAAAGGATAGTTAATAATCTTAGAAATAGCTTTCCAAACTATACAATTTCGTATCGCAGAGAAGATGATGATAGATACAGAGTAATTGTTTCATTCAATGGAAATAGTATGACTAACAAAGAAGGCATTGAAACCATAATTGATATTATTGAAAAAGTCATTCTTCTTTATGTTATATTGGGGAGAAAATAATGAGAATAAAGATACATAGAGGCCAAGATCAGATTGGTGGTTCAATTATTGAGATATCAGACAATCAGACAAGCATAATCTTTGATGTAGGTCTGGAGCTTGACAATGATGAGCAGGACATACCACAGATCGAAGGGCTATTCATTGGTGAACCTAAATACAGTGCCGTTTTCATTTCACATTATCATGCAGATCATCTCGGGTTAGCACAGTATCTTCTTCCAAGTATAGACCTTTTTATGGGAGAGAAATCTTTTTTAGTTAATCGTTTTGTAAATGAGTATATGCATAAAGCTTCTGTGCCCAATCCAAGTGTGTTCACATCTGAAAGTACAGTAAATGTTGGAGATATTTCAATTACCCCATTACTATGTGATCATTCAGCATTTGATTCATATATGTTCCTTATAAAATGCGATGGCAAAACTGTACTTTATACTGGCGATTACAGAGCAAATGGCAGAAAAAGTTTCTCAGCTCTACTTAAGAGGCTTCCAGAAGTTGATGTTCTAATCACTGAAGGTACGACTCTAAGCCGTGAGTATACTCAAAATAAAAAAGAAGAAGACTTAGAAAGACTTGCTGTGGAGAATATTGGAAACAACTCCCCAATATTCTTTCTTCAGGCAGCAACAAATATTGATCGTATTGTTACTGCATATAAAGCCTCTCGAAAATCTGAGTTGCTATTCCTTGAAGATCTATACATGGCAGGAATTACATCTATTATTGGCGGCTCTATTCCTAATCCAAAAACATTTAAATATGTTAAAGTATTTATGACAGGAAACAGTGATGAAAGATACAACCAGCTGTTAGAATATGGTGATAAGCGAATAGGGCGCAAAGAGATCTCACAAAATCGTTTTGCTATGTGTGTACGCCCATCTATTAAGAACTACTTGAATAAGCTCTCTGAAGAAATATCTTTTGACAGTGGGGTCCTTTTTTACTCTATGTGGAGTGGATATAAGGAAAAGAAGGACGTGATGAAATTTCTGGATTTTATGAAGAGTAAGGGTGTAAAAATCATTACTTTGCACACTAGTGGCCATGCTGATGCTGAGACTATTAAGAAACTTATAAATAAAACTTCGCCAAAATGGATACTCCCTGTCCATACTGAGAATGCCGCCTGGTTCAAAACTTTTAATATCAATGTACTCATTAATAGCGACTCTCTGAATATATAAATTTATTGCATTCAACTAATTCAAGGAATGAGAATTTAGACCAATTATCCCCTCATTTTCTGTTATCAATATATTCACTTTAGACGCCGATAACGCTCTTAGTATTAGCCGATTTTAATTCAACTAAATTCAATCTTCAACTATAGTTTACTATGTTTTATATAATAACATTGAATTTGATTAACTGTTTATAAATGAGTCGGTACTACTTTAATATCCTTCCAACATAAATGTGCCTCGCCTAATCCAATCAAATGCTTCTTGACTGTTGAAATCATCAACATTTAGTATTTCTTCTGCATACCTATCAATTATCCACTTATACTTTTCATAGATATCATCCGGCTCTTTAATATCGTCCTCCATGTCATACTCCTCTTCTGGTTCTATATCATCCCAATTTGCAGCAACCATCGAAGCATAGAGTAAACTAACTGATCCTTTTCCAATATGTTTAACAAGTGCATTAAACACCTCTTCTCTCATTGTTTCAGCCACATCAATTAAAGCTCGATCAAAATCTTCTGCTTCAATAAATTCTTTTACATCTCTATTACTATTTCCTTATTATTTATATCTAAAACTGAAATTTTACTTGTTCCACCTAAATTATCTTCTACTGATTTTGCCAGATCTTTTAATGCATTCTCAAATTCTACTACTCTAGTTTCGTCTACTAATTCAATACATAAGAAAGCATTAGTCGTATTTTCAGTAAGCATTGTTCTTATTGCTTCACGCCAGTTCCAGCATCTGCAAATTGCACCTTTATCATCTTTGTAGACTATTTCCCCTTCATATGGAGGCGAGTTCTCTTCGGTTCCCAATGGAATAAATTCCTCATTTCCAACAGCCTTAGTTAATCTTATATCACCAACAAATTTGTCTATATCTTCACCGCCACAAGGTAATGCATACCTTAATGAAATAGAGTTGTAAATATCCACAAGTGGATTAATAGTTCCTATATGATTGCCATTATGAACTCTCTTTAGTAATGCTTCTATGGATGACCTTGCACCTTTCTTTGTTTTAAATTTTTGGAATGCTTCTCTCCATACTTTTATTACTGAATTTTTACTAAATTCTGTATTCTGTAGATACTTTAATGCTTCCTTTTCTGCCTTTAAAATCATTTCTTCATATTGCTCTTTATCTTTTATGGAATTATCTATGCCATGACAAATTACAACTCCAATCTTTGCATTAGGGAATACTCCTAAAAAATCATCCTCAATAATAAATTTTTTCATTTGAATACCTCCTCAATATTATTTAAGATAGTTTTCATTTTTGCCTGATTTACTTTTTTGTATAGTATAATGAATTAGTCATTTTTTATATTAGCGTCAATGATTATTCAATTGATATTAATTCCAAACCAATGATTCCACCAACTATTAATACTATACGAACTATACGCATCATATCAATAGGTTCCTTAAACAAAATAATACCTAATAATACTGTACCAATTGTTCCTATTCCTGTCCAAATTGCATATGCAGTACCTATTGGGAAATTTTATAAAGACAATGATAAAAAATAAAAACTTGCAACCATTCTTATCAAAGTTAATATGCTGGATATTATTTTTGTAAATCCTTGTGAATACTTTAATCCCTCTGCCCACCATACTTCAAAAATTCCTGCTGCCACTAAGTAAAACCACTTCATAATTAGTCCCCCAAGGTAAGTATTTGCATTCACCATAATAATATCTCATAGCAATATTTCAAAATAAGTAAAATAAAAAGCCCAAAGAAATATTATGAAAATATCTCCCAGGCTTTTATCCTTCCGTGTACACAGTTAACTGTGGGTTTTCTCTCGGACCTGCCAAATATAAATTGCGGAACCCTAGAAAACTTAAATATATAATTTAATTATTATTTAAGTTGAAATTCACAAATTAAATTTAGCACATTATAAAAGTTAAGTCAATTATATGGTTTTTCTTTAATAAATAATAATACTCTGTATTAGTTGATACTTCCATATTGTTTATCAAAAATTATAAATTGCTTTTTTACAAATGAAATTTACCTACTTTTGCAAAATGGGTACTGTGCAATTTGCAACAGTTTCGCCCTTCTGGGATTTTACCGCCATTTTCTGCTATTTGCTGATTTACAGTATCCTCTGCTATTTTTCTAATATCTTCTTTATCATCAAAAACCCTCATTACTGCATCCTGAGGTAATTCAATAGTTTATAGCACTTGTTTACAGTAAAACCCATCCCCTTTAATTTCTTCACAATTTGCAGTATACAATGTATCTCTGCTATTAACTCATCTTTTTTAGTTCTTCATACATATCAATTCCCATATGTCTTTCTCTCCTAAAAAATTTACATATCCTCTATGCAGCATTAAATATAACTGCACTTATTTCATAGATAACCCCTTGTCTATTGCTCCCTGAATTATATTGTAACAGCATTTCCCTAAGGGGTTATTCTTTTCACATTGGCTGTTTTTCATCGTCCCTGTGATTTCTATAATATCTTTAACTGTTTTTGCACCATGTTTTATTACGGCATCTATTACCTGTTCCTCTGTAACTTTGCTGCAGTAGCAGGCATATTTGGGATTAGCATCTTTTTTAAACCATGTTGGTACTTTTACTTGCTGCTTATCAAACTTAACGCCTGATTCTGGATTATAATAAACAACATTACATTCTTCATTTACACATATATAATAATCCATATCTCCGACCGATTCTGCAAGGGTATCAATCACCAAATGCTTTACTGTAATATTTTTTACTTTGATTCCAATTGTTTTACATACAGGACATGTATTGTCATTTTCTATTTTATGAGATGGCTCTTTTCCACCACAGCAGCAGGTATTTATTTTTTCATTTGTCATTTTTACTTCCCTCTGATATAAATTATAAAATACATCTTTTTCATTAAATCTACCCAAAAATTATATCATTACATCTGCAACATCTTCCATCCGCTGCCTATAAAATAGATTGAAAATGCTATAATAAATATGCCTAACAACAAAATAATCCAGCGATATACAGTATCACTTATCAGTTTCTTGCCTCTGGAAAATGCCGTGGAAATTGCTGAATACCATACAAAGTCCGATAAAATATGTCCTATAAAAAAGAACAAAACACCAATTAAACCTGAAGTATAAGACTGGCGTATTGATTCCATCCCTGTTGACGCCCACCAGAGAATGAAGTAAGGATTAGTAGCGCTTACAAGCGCTCCTGCCAATACAAGATTTCTCATCTCTGAACTATTCCCTGCTCTTTGGTTCTCCAGAGAAACTGACTTATTTATACCAGACTTTATCATTCCATACCCCATCCATGCAAGAAAAGCACCGCCAAATAATCCGATAAATCCTGCAACTGTCGGATTAGAGAAGAAATCTTTAAGTCCGAACGTCATGATGATAATTAATATAAGTTCCAGTATTCCATGCCCTAATACTGTCAAAGGGCCTGCTGTCCACCCCTTTTTAAGACTGTCATCAATCGTGACCCCCAGGCCCAGGCATCATTGCTCCTGAAAAGCCTATTAAAAAAGCACTAACAAAAATTCCCCACAAAACCATATTAATAAACCTCTCTTAATCAAAAGTAACTTTTTCACAGTGAGAGATATCCTTTTTTGCAAATATTTTCATTCCCCTCACTATCCCACATACTTTTACTTTATCATCTTCAACACATAATTAACTTCATCCACGCTAAATTCTTCAGGGTCAAAAGAACCTCCCACCCATTCAAGCATGGATTCATGCTCTGGATGCTGCGGGTCTTGAATTGCTTCAAGAAAATCTTCATATCCCCACGGTCCCCCTACATCTTCAGGCGGGCAGTTTCTTTTACCACCGATACATACTGGATATTTAATGCCTTCTTCCGGGTCAAGCACCTTCTCAACAACAATGTCATGTCTCCAGTCATCACCAAAATCGTAAACATATCTGAATTTATCCTTTGGCGCAAAGTTCATGCTGCTTAACTTTACCCTTTTTGCACTTTTTACTTCATATCTGTCGTAAAAATCCCAGTCATCATCTTTTTCCCCAATAATCATTTCTCTCAGCCTGAACTCATAAAGGTGGGATTCAAACCATCCCATCGCATACTGGATTATCCTGTGGAGTTTATAAAACGTGATATCGTCTCTAACCAATACCCTCCTCCAGACAGGAGGCTTTACGTCTTTTAATGTTATCTTCAATTGAAGAATTTTCATACCCTCACGACTCCTTTTACTTGTATTGATGCACTTCTATTTTATCATTTCTCTATGTTCTGTAACAGTAAAAACAATATTCTATTATCATTATGCATTAATCTTTTATTTGTCCAAATATCTTAATATAAATATCACATCCATGCTCTGATGTAAACAAAAAACTCATGTCAAAACTCCCCCTCATACCCTTATCCCATCTCTCCTTAAAACTGCTCACACTAAACAAAAATCATGGCTCCAATAAGGTTTCTACCCTATTTTCACCATGATTCTTAACAAGACTTTTTATTCATGACACAAGTTTCTTGGGTATACAGCAAGAATATCATTTAAAGTCTATGGCCTTAACAGGACATTTATCGATTATCGCTTTCAATTCATTTATTTGTGTATCATTAAGTGCAGATTCTTTACATTTTGCTTTCTTATCCACTACCTTAAAATGCTGAGGCATTAATTTTTCACATAGTCCACATCCAATGCAATATTGTTTTTTAATATCAATACCAGTTACTTTGCTTAAACTTTGCTCTTCCTGAACAGGAATATTTTCTTTTTTTACAAATACAGTCATTAGATATGACATTATCAGTATGGATATTACTGTCAATATCCACCTTATCCCCATAAAATGTGCCCCTAAGAATTTTGCTTCATTGGCAAGCATGGGTACTTTTATTACCGCCCATGCACTTAATATTATAACTACATTTGCGATGCTGGCACCTTTCTTTAAAAGCATTTTGCAGATTGGAAATGCTGCATAAATAGGTCCTGCTGAAAAACTGCCCAATAAGAATGAGAATATACTCCCCTTTATTCCTGCTTTCTCCCCAAATCCATTCATGATTACTTCTTTAGGAACCCATGCTTCAATAATTGATGTAAGAATAAAAATCACAGGCATAATTTCAAGCATTTCTATAATATAATACATGCTGTTTTTGACAGATAAATAAGCCTTTTCGGGCATTGCAATAAATAGAAGAATATATGCCAAAGATACTGCTGCCAGCAGTTTGTTCTTTTTAATTATTTCAATCATTTTACATAATCACTCCCATCGTCAGCGCTATTATAAGTGCAAATACAAAACTAAGAACATTACGGGTAGTGGCAAATTTCAAACCAAACTCTTGTTTTTCTAATGGGAATGTCACTACTCCAACCATCGTTAAAGTAGTTAAGAATGCAACGGCAGGGACAATACTTGCACCTGCATCTACAAAAGAACCTACCAGAGGAAACGCTACAAAGGCCGGAATTAATGTAATGCTGCCGGCCAAAGCAGAAACAATGGTTGAAATAAATGTATTAGATTCTCCTAGAGTACTCTTTATAACTTCAGGCGGTATGAAGGTCAAAATCAATCCTATAAGCAGTAAAATGCCTATTATCTGTCCGACCATATTTTTAATCATGCCTTTTGCCATTTTCATTGAATTGAATGTCTTCTGCTTATCTTTAACAAGGGATGCGATAAACGCAACCCCTGTTATTCCCCATAACGATACTGTAAAAATATCCACCCCTCATTACTCCTTCTCTTTGTAGTTTTTGGGATTGGGTGACTTTACTACAAAGAATTCCAGTACTTCTTCGTCTTGATTATGGACATTCATTTTTGTTTTATATGGGATATTAATAATATCTCCCTTAGTATAAAGATGTGGTTCCTGTTCATTTAACTGCAAAGTCATTTTCCCTCGTACAATTATCATATAAACGTTGGAATTGGAATAGTGTTCAGGAAGATTTGTTCCTTTTGTAAGAATCATATGATTCAGGTGAATATTCTCATCATCCACAATCCTTTCAATTATTTTGTCATCTGTAAGACTGTATACATATTTTTTCTCCAGCATAAAAACTCTCCTTTCATTATGTTTAAATCTATATTATAATAAATCACAGCGGCATACAGTTACCACGGTAACTAATTTTAAAAAAGGTGATATTTATGAACATAAAAGACTATCTGGACATTTTAAAACTAACAGGATTATTTGACGAATTTTCTGCCAAAGAACTGCTTAATCTTTTTAAAACACATAATTATATTATCTCTAAATACAATAAAGGCAACATTATCCATTTTGAAAGTGAGAAATGCAATTACTGGGATATTATTTTAAAAGGCCATGTATTTGTTCAAAAGATTGATGAAAAGGGAAATGTATTAACTATTACCGAATTTAAGGTCGGAGACAGTATAGGAGGCAACCTATTGTTTTCAAGGTATCCTTATTATCCCATGAGTGTGGTGGCAAAATCAGATGCTGAAATTTTACATATCGATAAAGATTTTGTACTGCAACTTTGTCAGACTAGCCAGGATTTCTTAATACAGTTCTTAACTTGCATATCGGATAAAACTGCTATCTTGACAAGCAAAATTAAATCCATCTCCATGAAATCTATAAGGGAATCTATCATTGAATTCTTAAACTATGAGTACTACTCTCAAAAAAGTAAAGAAATAAAACTTAATATGACAAAAAAGGAATTAGCCGAAAGGTTAGGTATTCAAAGGACTTCTCTTTCCCGTGAACTCAATAAAATGAAAAAAGATGGACTCATTGACTATAACACCCATTCTATCACTATCTGTGATTTTAATATTATTCGCAAACCCTGAGCAACGAGCAGGGAACCAGTATTGAGTTCCCTGCAATCTGTTATTATCAACAATTCTCCATAATAATTTACATTGCCCTCATTATCCACTGTTACACTATAAACGGGGCAAGTCCCAAAACATATTGTTCTTTGCAATTTTATATATTCAAACATGATACTCCCACTTTTCATCTGCATATTCATATTCTTATTCTTATATGAAAAATACTATATTCCATAGTGAATTAAGTATTTATTTTCATTAATTGCAGTAGATACCATTTCAATAAGTGATTCAAGTTCCTGCGATTGATAATGACTATTTGCCTTGATAATAATCCCTCTAAAATGTTTAAGAGATTCCGGAGGGATAAGCGTTACACCGCAATAATCTAATCCAGTACCTGGCTGCGTTGTAACCTGAAAATATGTCTTTATTGCCATTAATTCTTCATTATACTTTATAATTAATTCTTCAACTAAATCGTCGTTGACAGAAATACAATTATATTTTTCAGGTTCGTAATCACTATACCATTTGTTTTCTTCGAATGAATCTATTATTCCAAACTCATGCTTTGCCAAACTATTACCCCTCCCTGCAAATATGATAACCTCTTAATATATATTTATGGAAAGATATGTCTTAATTGCAAAATAGATAATGCTCATTTTATTTGCATAATAAAATCACTGCTCGTTTAAAATCCTATTCCCAAAGGCATTTAATTTCTGGCAAGGCTCATACTTTGTGCGATAGCATTTTCCATTTAAGAACAAGAATGGATTATAAGCACCAATAGTATGTGTTTCACCTTTTTTTAAGGTAATTGTTGCCTGTACCAATTGACCAGCATACTCTCTCCCAGAATTATCTTCCTGATAAATAATGATTTCGTTTAAAATATCCGTTAATTCGGCAATATCTTCTTTGTTGGTTAGAGTTACAGTTGAATCAGGTGGAACGATAAACAATTCCGCAGACACGATTTCACTGGCAGATAACCTGGAAAAAGGCTTTGTTCCGAATATATTTAACAATACGATTGTCAAAATCCCGAGAACTAATACACAGGCAGTAATAACAAATTTCTTCTTCATCATTAAAACCTCCCTGCTATTTTTAAGACTATTTATTTTTATAGACGGGACAATGTTCTTATCGTTCCATACATTCGGGACTTTAATTGCCCTTATTACGCAAAATTCTACTGTTACGCAATAAAAAACACGTACAAACTATTAGTTATTTTTATTATACCATTCATTAGCCTTTTTGAGGATTTCATTAATAAAATCTGCCTTACGCTCTGAGTATTCCAACAAATTGTTCACACCTTCGGATATTATAATCTTTTTCAACTCTGAATATCTCATTGCTTCATCTTTATTACTGCACAAAAAGTCACGTAGGAGAATATTATTGTTCCAAATCAAGTTCCCGAATTGGGTAATATGGACATTATATGCCTTGGGAAATCTCTTTCGAAAATAAATCTTTCCACTTACTCCTGCTTCACCAAGATATTCGTAGCCTAATTCTATGACTTTACAAATCTGAGATTTCTCCAGGGGCAAAGACTTTACACCTATCATAATATCAACTATCGGTTTTGCCCAAATTTCAGGAATAGATGTGCTTCCTATATGTTCAATACCCAAAACCGTATTACCAAGAGCACTGCATAGTTTTTCTTTTTCATATTCATAATGTCTAACCCATTCAGGATTATATTCCTCAATATGAATTTTCTCATTGACTTCCATTGATAGACCCCTTTACATGTAATGAATATCCTGCAAACATGTACCACATACCTTTATTTTACACCATAACCTGTAAGAACATATACTTTTCTATCTCCTCTTTTCCCTTGTATTTTATATATTCCTTTTTTATTCTTATATAAAGAAGTATGGGTGAAATTTTTAGCATACCCTAAGTTCCCTTGGCTTTATTGGTTACATAGTTCAGAATTTCCGTTTCCGTAAAGTACCCTAAATCCCCCGATAACATGAAAATTTATTTTAGGAACAACTTTATTTTATTTATGGAACAACTTTATTATCACAGAGTCAACTTTATTATTTCTATAACATCTTCTTTATTCCTTATCCCTAAAAATCCTTACCCCTAACTATGTATATTTAAAATAATCTCCGCTCCATCCCCCGCACCCTCAAACCCTTATCCCTTCTCGTCTTAACCCTATTCTCCTAATCTCTTCCATATAATAAAGTCCGCTCTAAAATTCCATATTTTCATCCCATTTATTAACATATTACCCTTAATTCTTGTAATTATTTTTAAAATAAAGTTGGTTCCAAGTAGGGATAAGGTGTAAGGGAAAAGGTATAAGGTTGCATTTTCCCATGTTCTTTTTCTAATTTTTTTATCAATCCTGGTATCAATATTTAAATCAATATAGTACTATCAATCTCTTTAAAATCAATACCTATAGCCTTATTCCTTAATCCTAACATACACCTTATCCCTCTCTCCCTAAAAATCAAAAATCCCGCAGCAAATGAAGATTTCTCCTGCATCTACTACGGAATTTTGGAACGAACTTTATTTTTATAGAGCGAACTTTATTATTACGGAGTGGAGTTTATTTGAATTATACACTTATCCCTTTACCCTTTTATCCACATCTCCCTAATATTTTTTATACTTTATCCCCATTCTTGTATCAAGAAATGCGGATAAAACCTTATTATAAGGACTTTATTTTCATTTTGATAGAACTTTACCGCTTATGAAACAACTTTTCTGTTTCAGATAATTTTAAACATATCATTTTTAGAAACAGAAAAAAAGCCCTATGTTATATAGTAAAAGTAAATAATGTTCTTTCATAAATTTCCTTTACTTCCCTTTCTCCTAAACCTTAAAAAGTTCGTTAAAACCAGTACTCCCAATACTTTCCCTTATTCCTTATCCCTATAAATAAAACTACTTTATTTTATTTTTGCAACAACTAATTAAGCCCTATTTTAAGCCTAAAATATTTCCTATTTTCCTTACCCCTTTTTCCTTAATCCTAACTATATGTAATCAAAACAAACTTTTTTCCTTTTTCAAATAAACTCCTTTCACCAACACCCCTCAAGCCCTTGAAAATACTGGCTTGTTATTCTCTTCCAATTTCCCATTTAATTCCTTTTTCCTTATTCCTTACTTCCTAAAGTCCTTTCATTCCTCAATTTTTAGGGCAAAAAATGAAAATAAAGTGCTTTTAGAGAAAAGGGTTAAGGGGGAAGGGTTAAGGAGAGATTTTACCCATTTTTCATTCCATTTTCTTTTCCATTCAATCTTCTAATCCATTGATTTTTCTGGCTTTTAGCCTTATTCCTTGTTCCTTATCCCTTAAAACTAATACATAAAAAAACATGGCCTACAGGACATTCTTTTGCCCTAATAAACCATGTTTTCTGATACTACTTTATTTACCCCGTTTCATACATTTGCAAAATGATAGGAGTTTATTTGATGTAGACATAACCATGTTTGTGCTTACATCTCTGTTCTATTGTACATTGCTTTTGCCAATGTAACTTCGTCAAAGTATTCTAAATCCCCACCTACTGGTATGCCATGAGCTATTCTAGTAACTTTGACTCCTAAAGGCTTAATGAGCTTTGAAATATAAAGCGCAGTAGCTTCTCCTTCTACTGTGGGATTTGTTGCAAGTATTACTTCTTTTACTTCATCTTCTTTAAATCGCTCCAACAATCCTTTTATATTTAAATCAGAAGGCCCAATATTATCCATCGGTGAAATTGTCCCATGAAGCACATGATAAAGCCCTTTGTACTCTTTGGTTCTCTCCATGGCCACTACATCTCTTGGCCCTTCAACTACACATATGGTCTTTCTATCTCTTGCGCTGTCTTTGCAAATAGTGCACATATCCGAATCTGTAAAATTGCCACATACACTGCAAAACTTAATTTTATCTTTAGCTTCGATTATTGCCTGAGAAAGCCTTAAGGCTTCATCTCTATCCATTTCCAGCACAAAAAAAGCTAACCTCTGAGCAGATTTTCTGCCTATTCCAGGAAGTTTTGAAAACTGCTCAATTAAGTTTGCTATAGGCAATGCATAATAATCCATCTACATCTCTCCTTTAGAATAGCCCTGGTATGTTCATGCCCCCTGTTACGCTTTGCATCTCTTTTGCTGCAAATTCTTCAGCCTTTCTTAAAGCTTCATTTACTGCAGCTACTATTAAGTCTTGTAACATTTCTACATCCTCAGGGTCTACTACATCTTTGTCAATATCTATGCTTAAAACTTCTTTTTTCCCATTCACAACTACTTTTATCGCTCCACCGCCTGCAGTAGCCTCAATTTCTTCTGCATCGATTTTAGCTTGAATTTCTTCCATTTTCTTTTGCATCTTCTGCATTTGTTTCATCATATTATTCATATTTCCACCCATTCCTGGATATCCGCCTTTTGCCATTGTTATTCCTCCTCTATAATTTCTACTAAATCTTCACCAAAGAAGTCTATTACTTCTTTAATTTTTTCTTCCTTTGTCTTCTCTTTTATTCCTATTTCGTTCTCTTTGGTCATTTCTTCTAATTGGTCTGACATAGCAAATACCAATTCTATAGGAGTGCTAAAATATTCTGAAAGTGTCTGTTCTAAAAATTCTTTGTTTTGTGGTGAATTCACTGCATTTTTATGAAATTCAAACCCTTCTTTATATGTTATTACAATCCTGTTTTCATCTACTCTTTGTACTTCTCCCTCCATAATTAAAGCGTATATGCTGATTTTTTTGGACTTGATAATCTGCATAATTTTAGGCCATTGTGCTTTTACGTATTTTAATGAAAATTTCTCTTCATTTGTGCTCTGTGTAACGTTAGTCTCTTGTTTTAGTGCCTCCACTTTTGTCGAGAGTTTTTCTTTTGGTTCTTCTTTAATGCTTTCTTTAACGGCTTTCTCTTGTTTTGTAGATTTTCTCTCTTCTGAGATTGATACATCACTCTCAATCATCTTAACTATTGCAAGCTCTAAAACGATACGAGGTTGTAGCGCCCATTTTACATTTGAATCCGTATCTCTAAGTATTTCCAAACATCTTAATATTTCTTCTAACTGAAACTTCTTGCTTTGCATGACATATCTATCTACATCTTCTGTAAAAATAAGCTCTTCAGGGTTTTTAGACACCTTTGAAATCATCAAATTTCTAAAGTGATATGTCAAATCCTTTACGAATTGTTGAATGTCTTTTCCTTCCAAAATTACTCTCTCTAAAATTTCAAGAGATTTCCCTAGATCCTTTTCATTTATAGCATCAACCAATTCAAAAATCAAGTCACTGCTTGTTATTCCTAAAATATTGATGCAATCCTCATAAGTTATATTTTTGTTATCATATGCAATAAGTTGATCCAAAAGACTTAGAGCATCTCTCATAGCTCCGTCGGAGTTTCTTGCAACTAGTTCCAATGCTCTTTTCTCTACAGTAATATGCATGCTATCAATTATGGTTTGCATATTTGTGATAATATCGTTATTTGTTATCCTCTTAAAATCAAACCTTTGGCATCTCGATAAAATGGTTTGTGGTAGTCTTTCAGGCTCAGTTGTTGCAAGTATAAATATCAAGTGTTTAGGTGGCTCTTCCAAAGTCTTTAGTAAAGCATTGAAAGCTTCATTTGTTAGCATGTGAACTTCATCTATAATATAAACTTTGTACTTTGCAACTGATGGTGGATAGATTATCTTCTCTTTTAATTCCCTTATATCCTCTATCTTTCTGTTGCTTGCAGCATCCATCTCTATAACATCCATCAAGCTCTCGTCCAATATGCCTTTGCACACGCTACATTCATTGCATGGATTTCCGTCTATTGAATTTAAACAATTCACAGCTCTTGAGAGCACTTTTGCAGCTGAAGTCTTACCTGTTCCCCTAGTTCCCGAAAAAAGGTATGCGTGCCCAATGTTGCCACTTTTTACTTGGTTTTTTAATATTCTTGTTACATGATCTTGGCCTAAAATATCATCAAAAGTCTTAGGTCTATATTTCCTATATAGGGCTTGATACATAGCTATCATCCTTACTGTTTAATATTTATAATTATATCAAATTTATCAATGTTTAACAAATTATGATTTAAGGCGAATTGTATAATTAAATGAAACACAACTAAAAAAACAACGCTCATGAGAGCTTCTCTGTTATAATGTTATCAACGACAATAAACAGAAACGGAGAAGATCATGAGCTTAGTATATTGTATCAGAACACGACAAAAAGGTAAACATCTAACATTTTCCGAGAGAGAAGAATTAGAAGAAATGGTAAAGCAAAACAATGCTGCGCCAAAGAAAGAAAAACTGAGCCAGCGTAAAATGGCAGAACGGATGGGTGTAAGCCCTGCAACGTTAAGCCGAGAATTAAAGCGTGGAAAGGTAGTGCTATTAGATACTTATTTGCGT
The DNA here is from genome assembly GCA_018434075.1 of Tissierellaceae bacterium. Taxonomy (GTDB): domain Bacteria; phylum Bacillota; class Clostridia; order Tissierellales; family Tissierellaceae; genus Soehngenia. The sequence goes on along the minus strand of JAHDQA010000095.1, from coordinate 1,083 downwards.
GAAGTGATAAGTTATTCAGCTATAGTAGCACAAAATGATTATGACAATAAGGCAAGTGCTAAGGGCCCCCATCTAAAGATTGGAAAAAATAGACGATTAGCAGATAAGCTTGAAGAATACATTATAGTAGAAAAATATTCTCCATATGCCACCATAGAAAAACTAAAAGATGATGAAAGCTATCAAGAAACGCCAATATCAGTGCGAACCCTTTACAATTACATAGACAAAAACTTACTACTTAACGTAACAAAAAAAGATTTACCTCGAAAAGGAAAGAGCAGCAAACGAAAATACACCCGAGTGACAAGGAGAATAAAAGATATAACAGCAAAGCGCATAGAAGATAGGTTACAAGAAGCGAATGAGCGAAGCAAGTTAGGCCATTGGGAGATGGACTGTATAGAGTCAGGACGCGCAAAAGGGAGAGCCTGCTTGTTAGTGCTTGTAGAGAGAATGAGCCGAAATACACTGATATTCAAGATGCGCTCTCAAACACAAAAAGAGGTTAAAAGACAATTAGATCAATTAGAAAAAAGAATCGGAACTAAGCGCTTTAATAAGGTGTTTAAATCGATAACGGTAGATAATGGCAGCGAGTTTTTAGACTGGAGAAGCTTAGAACAATCATGTGTAAGTAGCAGTGGCGTATTACGTACCCATATATATTATTGCCATCCATATCATTCATGGGAAAGAGGAACTAATGAACAGGTAAACGGCCACATAAGACGATTTATTCCAAAGGGTTGTGCAATTTCAAAATACAGTAAAAAAGAGATTTTAGAGATTCAAGAATGGCTAAATAACTATCCGAGAAAAATATTAAATGGAAAAAGCGCAAGAGAAGTGTTTGAAGAAGAATTAAAAAAATATTCATAGAGCAAAAGCAAAAAATCTTCTCCCCTAGGGGAGAAGAACATCAACTAACGTAAAAGAGTTCACAAGATATATGAGACTGTGAAATAATTTGTGTATGAAAATCCTCCAGGTTAAGGTAAAATAAAAATAACTTAACTAGGAGGATTTTGTTATGGGAAGAAAAAGGCCAGAAAGAAAGAATGCTATGTTAATCAAAGCAAT
>JAHDQA010000134.1 GCA_018434075.1 Tissierellaceae bacterium | reverse complement strand
TTTTTTGACGAGTTCTGATACAATAGACTTTGCTCATGATTCTTCTCCGTTTCTGTTTAATTTGGTTATTAACATTATAACAGAGAAGCTCTCATGAGCATTATTTATTTTATTGTGTTTCATTTAATATTACAACTCGCCCTTCTAAATCGAATATTCTGTCTTTGTAATAGTATTTTCTGTCTTCTTCTGTTATCTTTCTAATTACTTTGCACGGATTCCCTACTGCTATGACATCATCAGGGATGTCTTTTGTTACTACACTTCCCGCTCCAATGACGACATTGTTTCCGATTGTCACTCCTGGCAAAACAACAACCGAGCCGCCTAACCAGACATTGTCGCCAATTTTTATGGGAATACCATATTCATAACCCGAATTTCTTGAATCTGGGTGAATTGGATGGCCTGCTGTGAGTATCGAAACATTGGTTGCAAATAAGCAGTTCTTGCCTATTGTGACTTTCCCAACATCAAGTATGACTAAGTTGTGGTTTGCGTAAAATCCATCGCCTACTTCTATGTTATATCCATAATCACAGTAAAATGGAGGTTCAATGTGAATACTCCCCTTTGCAACAACTATATCTTTAATCATTTCATGCAGTTTTTCTAAATCATCGGGGTAAGTGTGATTATAGTCGTATATTTTTCTCTTGTTTTTAAGTCTATCCTCCAATAATCCATCCAAGTTTGACTTGTATGGCAGTTGATTTAACATTCTCTCTTTATGATCCATTTAATCACCTCGCTATTTAATACTCTTATCATATAATATTTATATGATTTATGCTATAATTATAAATTAATATCATATTGATTTGAAAGGAGTGTCATCATGGCAAAAGATACAGATATTTCTCTTAGAAATATGACGATTTATGAAGTTTACGTGAGGAATCATTCTGAAAAGGGTGATTTTAATTCAGTAACTAATGATTTAGAAAGGATAAAAAGTTTAGGGGTAGACATAGTTTGGCTTATGCCAATCCATCCAATTGGTAAAGTAAATAGAAAGGGTAGTTTAGGCTCTCCCTACTCAATTTATGACTATATGCAAATAAATGAAGATTATGGCACATTAGATGATTTTATTGGCTTAATCAAAAGAGCTCATCAGTTGAATTTAAAGGTAATGATAGATGTGGTTTACAACCATACCTCTCATGATTCAATTTATTTAACCGAAAATCCTGATTTTTATTATAAAAAGAGCGATGGCTCACTTGGAAACAAAGTGGCTGACTGGTATGATATCATAGATTTGGATTATGCAAATAGAACTCTTTGGGATAAACAAATTGATGCTTTGAAATATTGGGCAAGTCTTGGTGTTGATGGCTTTAGATGTGATGTCGCAAGCATGGTTCCATTAGAGTTTTGGCTTGAGGCAAGAGAAGAGTTGAAAAAAATAAATCCTGATATAATAATGCTTGCAGAAACAATAGAAGGCTCATTTCTAGAATATCTTAGAAATCAAGGGATATATGCTGCATCAGATTGTGAAATGTATCAAGCATTTGACATATGCTACGATTATGATACTCATGGAGAATTTCTAAAATATCTAAACGGAGAAGCTACACTTGAAGACTATTTAGAGAAAAAAAGAATTCAAGAATATATATTCCCTGAGAATTATGTTAAATTAAGGTATTTGGAAAATCACGATAGACCTAGAATAGCTTCTATGGTTACTGAAGACTTGCTTTTACAATGGAGCGCATTTTTGTTCTTTGAAAAAGGCACTGCTCTTATATATGCAGGTCAAGAAGCAAAGGATAAAAAACTTCCTTCGCTATTCGACAAAGACCCTGTAGATTGGAGTGGATTAAGCTCAGATTTTCATCTAAAGCTTAAAAAATTTGCCGAAATAAAGAAATCACCTATTTTTGCTAACGGAAGATATAAATTGCACAATATCGATAAAAAAGGTGTTATACTGGGAACTTATGTGTTAAACGGAGAATGGGCATTTGGAATATTCAATGTAGAGGGGAAAACTGGAAAGCTAAAACTTTCATCCCATTCTGAAGGATATTTCGATATTCCTGAGATTGCCAATGGCGAATATGAAAATTTATATGACGGTTCAAATATAACTGTTGAAAATCAATCAATTGATTTAAGTCATAAACCGATACTTTTTAAAGTCAGTGTATAAAAAGACTGTGGCATGCCACAGTCTTTATTCAATAGCGGGGGAATTATTTGTTTTCCTTTTTTGTAGAAAATATGTCACTAAAAGAACAATTATTCCAAAGGAATCTGTCAAAATACCAGGTCGCAACAACAATAGAGCAGCTACTAGAAGTAATATTCTCTCAATAATATTGGTTTTTTTGAGTAAATAACCCTCAACTCCTGCTGCTAAGCATACAATCCCAATTATTGCAGTCAATATTACAGGCAAAGCTTGGAATAATGATATGAATTGAACTTCTGAACCCACCACATTTTCCACGAGTATTAGGTGAGGGTCAATAGCAAATATATATGGCACTATAAAGGCGGCTAGTGCCAGCTTTACCGCTTGCAGCCCTGTCTTCATAGAATTTGCTCCCGCTATACCCGCACCTGCATAGGCTGCTAATGCAACTGGTGGTGTTATGTCTGCTACAACTCCAAAATAAAGTATGAAAAGATGAGCAGCGATTAGGTTTACCTCTAGTGTTATCAGGGCAGGTACTGCCATAGTAGCTAAGACAATGTATTTAGCTGTTGTTGGAAGACCCATGCCTAATATGATGGATGCTATCATTGTAAAAAATAGAGTGAGAAGTAGATTCTCATTTGCCAATGTAACTATTATTTCTGCTATTCTTAGTCCCAATCCAGTTAAAGTTACTACACCTACAATCATTCCTGCACATGCGCATGCACATGCTACAGTTATAGCTCCTTTCGCCCCTGCTTCAAGGGCATCTAAAAAATCTTTGAAAGTAAATGACTTGTCTTTCTTGATTAGGGCAACTATTATAGCTACAATTATGCTAATAGCAATAGCTTTAAAAGCAGCTAATGTCGGAGTGTTCCCTGAAACCAGAAATACTATAACTGAAATTAAAGGAATCAGTAAATATCCTTTGCTAATGAGAAGCTGTTTTATACTTGGCAGCATTTCTCTTGGCAATCCCTTAAGTCCAAGTTTTGAAGCTTCAAGATGTACCATAGTTCCCACTGCAAAATAGTATAGTATTGCAGGTATCGCAGCTGCTATTATTATCTTCGAATATGGAATTCCCGTAAACTCTGCCATTATAAATGCAGCAGCACCCATTACCGGTGGCATAATCTGCCCTCCTGTAGATGCGGCAGCTTCTACAGCTCCTGCAAAATATGGCTTGTATCCCGTTTTTTTCATCAGTGGAATTGTGAAAGCCCCGGTGGTTACAGTATTTGCGACTGAGCTGCCTGAAATAGATCCCATAAAACCACTTGCAACTACCGCTGTCATAGCCGGCCCACTTTTAAAACTTCCAGTCAAGCCATAAGCTAAATCTATAAAAAATTTGCCTACTCCTGTTTTGTCAAGAACTGCCCCAAATAATATGAACATGAATACAAAAGTTGCTGAGACGCCAAGCGGTATGCCCATAATTCCTTCCAATCCTAAGTACATATGAGATATAATTCTCTCAATTGAAAATCCCCTATGAGCTAACAAACCTGGCATATATGGGCCAAAATACGCATAGATTAAAAATAGAATTGCAACTATAGGAAGTTCTGGCCCCACTGCTCTTCTTGTGATCTCTAATGTTATAAGGATTGCCAGCATCCCCAATACTAAGTCGATACTAGTTGCGCTACCTCCTTTTGCTGCGATAATATCTGAAAATACAAAAATATATCCAAATACTAATACAGTTAATGTTATACAAATATAGTCAAGAAACGATGGATTTTCCTTATTTGATTTTTTACCTGATGGATAAAGCAAAAATCCCAAGACAAATGCAAACATTATGTGAAGTGATCTTTGTTTATATGATAAAAGTGTTCCAAATCCAGCTGTATAAAGATGAAATAAAGACATCGCTATCGCTATAACCCTTGCTATGTTGTTTACATTGCCCTTTAGTTTTCTTAGCTTAGAAGTTTCTTTATCGTATGATTCTAATAATTTATCCACATTTAAGTCTTGATCCTTGTTGATATTATTTTGCTCGCTCATCATCCTACCCTCCCCGTCAAATATCTTATAAAGCTAATTTTTTCTACACTGAATTTAATGGCTTGCATAGGCTTTGAAAAATCTAGAAATTCATATTCTTCATTATTTATAAATAGCTTGTGATTTGCCCTGACTGCACCAGTTCTATAAACAACCTCTTTAAATTCTTCATTTATATTGTAAATCCTAAAACCATCATCAGTTTTTTCAAAATCATATTTTGTTGTTGCAGGTAATCCTGCTCCGTAAGAACTAAATAGAGTTTCTTTAAGTATTATATTCTCGCCTTTTGTATCGATTTGATAGATTTCTCTAACTTCAGATAATTCTACTGAATGTGTATAAAAAACTTCAAAATACTCATCTCTAGGTAACCACATCTTCAGCATTTTGTTGTTTTCATAGTCTCTTGCAGTGACTACATATACTGGAATAAAATATAGAGATAATATCAATAAAAAAGCGATGATTAGAGGAAAGACTTTTCTTAATGAAAAGCCTTTACCTTTTATACTATTTAATGCCTTGTTCAGCATAATATCTTTCTGCGCCTGGATGTAAATCAATTGGCATACCTAAAAGCGCTGTTTCTAGTTTTATGTCATTTCCTCTGTCGTGAGTGTCTATTATGACTTGTCGGTTTTCAAAAATTGATTTTGTCATGTTGTAAACCAGCTCTTCGTCTAAATCTTCTGGAACTATTAGCATGGCCATTACCGCTGCAGCAATTACATCCTCGGTTTGATTTTTATAACTGTCTTTAGGTATTGTCACTTCAGTATAGAAAGGATATTTTGATTTCAATGATGCTATTTTATCAGAATCTAATGATACTACTACTATGTCTGCGGTTTGAGTTACTTCGGTAACTGCAGATGTTGGAACAGCTGCTGTTACAAATGCTGCATCTATCTGTTTGTTTTTCAATTGGTCTGCAGCTTCATTGAAAGACAGATAATCCGCTTTAGCTAAATCATCGTATGTAATTCCATATTCAGCCAATATTTGTCTTGCATTTACCTCGGTTCCCGAACCTGGTGCACCAACTGCAACTTTCTTTCCCTTTAAATCTTCTACAGATTGTATGCCTGAATCTTTAGTAGCAATTATTTGAATTACTTCTGGATAAAGCATTGCCATTCCTCTTATGTTTGTCACTTTTTCTTTGTCTTGGAAAGTTTCAGTCCCAGTCCAAGCATAGTAAGCAACATCATTTTGAACAAATCCAACCTCTGCTTCTCCTTGGGAAACTAAATTGATATTTTCGACTGAAGCTCCTGTAGATTGAGCATTTGCAGTAACCCCTTCTATGTTCTCATTAAATATCTTAGCCATTGCTCCTCCTAAAGGATAATATGTTCCACCAGTTCCACCTGTTGCAATTGATATAAATACATTGTCTGGTTTTGTTCCAGTATCACCGTTTGTGTCATCTCCGCCAGTACTGCATCCAGCAATTAAGCTCAGTGTCAATATCACGGCTAGCAATAAAGAAAAATTCTTTTTCATTTTATCCCTCCTTGTTTAATTGGTTTTGTATTATGCAAATGTTTGATAATATTATATATTAATCGGCTTAATAATGCTACAATTTTTTCTTACTATTTTGATAAATGAAATAATTTTATCTATAAAATGCAAAAGGACTCAAGTTATTAGCTTGAATCCTTAAATATATATTATTCTATTTATTGTTATTTGCCATCTATTACTTCTTTTCCATCCATGTATTTTCTTAAGACTTCCGGAATGACTACTGTGCCATCTGCCTGTTGGTAATTTTCTAGTATTGCTGCAAAAGTCCTTCCTACAGCAAGGCCAGAGCCATTTAACGTGTGCACATATTCGACTTTCTTGTCTTCTTTTCTTCTAAACCTTATGTTCGCTCTTCTTGCTTGGTAGTCCTCAAAGTTACTGCAACTTGAAATTTCAACATATCTGTTGTAACTTGGCATCCAGACCTCTATGTCATATGTCTTGGCTGATGAAAAACCTAAATCTCCCGAGCAAAGCATTACCACTCTGTATGGAATTTTCAATAGTTTCAATACGTCTTCTGCGTTGCTTGTGAGAGTTTCCAATTCATCATATGAATTTTCAGGAAGTGCAAATTTAACCATTTCAACTTTGTCAAACTGGTGATTTCTTATAAGTCCTCTTGTATCTCTACCAGCGGAGCCTGCTTCCAATCTAAAGCATGGAGTATATGCAGTTAAGTACATTGGCAAATCCTCTTCATCGACTATTTCATTTCTCAAAAGGTTTGTCAAAGGCACTTCAGCAGTAGGCACTAAGAAGAAGTCTTTGCTTGGCACATAGAACATGTCCTCTTCAAATTTAGGCAATTGACCTGTACCTATCATACAATCTCTGTTTACCATATACGGAGTTGCCATTTCAGTGTACCCATGTTTCCCCGTATGCAAATCTAGCATAAAGTTTGTGATCGCCCTTTCTAATCTTGCTCCGTCGCCTCTAAATACGCTAAATCTAGTTCCAGCAATTTTAGTGGCTCTTTCAAAGTCTAGTATTCCAAGTTCTGTCCCAATATCCCAATGAGCCTTTGGTTCAAAGTCGAAGGTTTTTACTTCCCCTATTCTTCTCATTTCGATATTGTCTGCATCCGATTTTCCTACTACCACTGATTCATGTGGTGTGTTGGGTATATTCAGCAGCAAATCCCTGATTGAGTCGTCTAATTCCTTTACGATCTGATCTAATGACTTTGTCCTCTCAGCTATTTCCTTCATTTCTTCTAAAATAGCTGAAGTGTCTTTACCCTCTTTTCTTAATCTTGGAATTTCTTTAGAAACTCTATTTTGCTCGCTCTTTAAATTTTCAAGCTCTACTAATGTCTGCCTTCTTTTCTCATCTAATTCCAAGACTTTATCTATCGGGTAATCTCCACCTCTTTTTTCCAAAGCTTTCTTTACATTTTCAGCATCCATTCTAATTCTTTTAATATCTAACATATAATCACCCCTTATAAAAAAAATAAACTCTCAATCCCAAATCTTAGGGACGAGAGTTACCCGCGTTGCCACCCTAGTTAGCTAAAAGCTCACTCGAATAGAAATTAGTTCAGGGTCGGAAACAAATAATTCCACCTGTCAATTTACACCAGCCATTGACTCTCTGCAAGGTTTTCTTACTCATTGTATCCCTTCATCACTATATTAAATTAAATTTAATTATACCATAGAAAATATCATTGTCAAGGTGAATATTGCAAATCTCGTGGATTACAATTCTACCTTTTTCATCTTCTTGGCTTTCTTTAGATTTAGCTTCTTAAATACTTTTTTATATATTTCTATATCTCCAGTTGTATAGATATCTATTGTACCCTTTTCTTCTGTGTTAAGCATATCATTGTCTTTTAAGTAATGCTTTATAGCAACCGCTTCATGTATTGCAGGATTGATATAATTTAGGTTGGAATCTGCTTTATAGAAAAGATCCTCGACTATTGGATAATGTGTGCATGCTAAAACGACATTATAAATATCGCCAAGTTCTTTTATTGCATCTATTCTCTCTTTCAAGCATTCAAAGGTTTCATCGGAATCAAATTTGCCTTCATCTATTAGTTTAGCTAATTCTCTGCTTTTTACACTCACAATGTCGATGTTTTCAGATCTTTCTTTTAGTTTTTTTTCATAAACTTTTTTATTTATTGTGAATTCTGTTCCAAATACAGCTATTTTCCCAATGCCACTCTTTATTATATGTTCAATCGTAGGTTCTACTATGTCTATTATGGGGTAACTCAATTTCCCTTCAAATTCTTTTGATATAGCTGAAATAGTGTTGCAGGCAATAGCTACTAATTTTACATCCTTCTTCTCTAAAAATTTCAGCATCTTCATTGTTAGATCATAGATTTCCTTTTCATCTCTATTTCCATAAGGTACGTTTATATTGTCCCCAAAGTAAATTATATCTTCATTTGGCAGTATTTTTTGTATGGAATCAACTACTGTCAATCCTCCTATCCCAGAGTCAATTACCCCAATAGGCCTTTTGTCCATATTTTTCCTCCTCTAAAGTTGCATGTCTCCTCTTCTTATCCATCCTTTTTTTCTCATCCACTCAGATACTACGAAGGCTATGATCCCAGGAAGTATGAAATGCATAAGAATGATTGAAGCGATTACATAAGTTGAGGCACCCATAGTTTCTATCATTGCTATTTGTCCAACTAAACCACTTGTTCCCATGCCAGCTCCTATTGCACTGCTTTCAAGTTTCAACACCGCAGTGGAAATAGGTCCTAATATCGCAGATGCAACAATTGCGGGTATCCAGATGCGTGGATTTCTTATTATGTTAGGGATTTGTAACATCGATGTCCCTAAACCTTGGGCTATAAGCCCTCCCATTTTATTCTCTCTATAAGATGCTACAGCGAAACCTATCATATTTGCGGCACATCCAACAGTTGCTGCTCCAGCGGCCAAACCCGATAAATTTAATGCCATTGCAAGTGCTGCAGAGCTTATTGGAAGGGTTAGTATGATTCCCATGACAACCGATACTGTTATGCCCATAGGAATTGGATGAAGCTCAGTAAGTCTATTTATAAATGCGCCTAATCCATTCATCATAGCTGCGATATATGGGCTTATGTAATAGCCAGTCATTCCGCCAACAACTATTGATGTCAGCGGTACGAGTATTATGTCGAATTTAGTTTTTCCTCCAACCAATTTAGAAATTTCCGCACCAACTAAAGCTGCAACAAATGCTCCTACAGGTTCCCCTGTTTGAATGATTGCAGTGGCTCCATCAAAGATGATTGAATTAGCGCCAATCGCACCTGTGACAGCTGCCGCAAAAACTCCAAGCGGAGGAGCTCCTACACTATATGCCACTCCTACTCCTATTGCAGGTCCCATAAGTTTCTGCGCAATATTCCCAAAAACCACTAGTTGTGGAATACCCGCATATGTCCCTATTTGCTTTATAATAAGCCCAATTAATAATGATGCAAAAAGCCCATGAGCCATTCCATTTAAAACTTTAACAAAATAATTTTGTGCTGAAGAGCCTCTATTCGCCATCTCTTTCCCCTTTCAATTTATTCCCATCTTAAATCTTTTCCATAGAATTTAAGTGGTAAAAACTTATCTGAAATTCTTGAAAAAACTCTATCTGTATACACTTTTGAAAGTTCATTTGGTGTTAGATTTGTCGATATTATAGTCTTTTTATTCTTCAATATTCTAGTATTTACAATGTTGAAAATTTCAGCATTTGTGAAAGTATTTGTCATTTCTGTGCCCAAATCATCTATTATCAATAGATCGCATTCAAAGAGCAGGTTATACTCGTAATCGCTCATTTCACTTGTTTCGGCCCTAAATCTTCTGTTGCTCAAAAGTTCCAATATCGTGAATGCCGTTTGGTATATGACGATTTTATTCTTATCTAATAGCGCTTTAGCTATGCAACTGCATAGATATGTCTTGCCAAGCCCTGTTGTGCCATAAAACAAGAGATTAAATGTATTTGGCTTGTCAAAATCAGCTACAAAATTCTCAGCTATACTCAATATGTCAAGCATATTTTCCCTAGGAGTGAGTTTTTCATCTTCAAAAGGTTCATTGCTAAATACATTTATGTCAAAGTTCTTAAAATTTTCTTTTTCTAATATAGTTTCCAAATTAGACATCTTATATGCTTTGTTGATGAGGGATTGTATTAAACAATGGCATTTATTTCCGTCTTCAAGATATCCCGTATCTTTACATTTATCGCAGTCATATTTTAATTCCAAATAATCTATTGGAATATTTGCCTCACTTAATAAATAGGCTTTTTCCATCTTCAGCTTATCAATTTCTTTCTTTGCCTCGTTGACTATTCTTTCATTGTCATCAGGGTTTAATAGAATTTTTTTAGCCATTTTTAACGATGTCAGCTTTATTTTGTCGTCTATTTCTTTTACTTTTGGTATCATTTTGTAGATTTTGTTTTGCCTTATTGTGAGAGATCTCTTATTTTTATCTCTCTTTCTTTCAAATTCTTCTTCAATCTCTTTAAACAGGGGATTAGCCATTTACATCACCTTTTATACTTTTTTGATAGTTCTCTCTTTTTTTCCTAAATATCTCTTCTAGTTCTTCTTTAGTGTAATTATTACTCCTCTGTTCAAAATTGTGGAATCTATTTTTAGTTACTTTGTTTTTATTTGCAGAGTTTGTCTTTACTTTTGCTTTAACTTCTTTTTTATCGAGTTGTTCAATTTCTTCAACTGTTTTAAACCCTTTCTTATGCCAGTCGCTGATCACTCCATCTATGTATTTTACAGTAGGGTACATAATATTGCTAGCTTTTTCGCATCCCTTTAATACAATTTCTAGCGAATAGCCGTAATCATCAAACCATTTGTTGATTAGTTTAAAATCTCCTACATTTACTCCTTTGTGCGAAAGTCCCAATGCTTTCATGACCTTTTGATATCTGTAGTATTTTTCATCTTCGTTCTTGAAGTAATCAATTACCGAATCAATATTAGTAAGTCCTAAGTCATACCAATTTCTGACGATGCCTTCTACATATTTTACGCTTCTCTTCCCCTTGATTTCACATGAGTAATTAAAAGCTTTCTCGATGACATCTGGATTCATATTGTATTCTTTAATCCACCTTAATATCTCCATTTTCTCTGTCGGCTGCAAACTTCTTCTCATTAAGTAGTCTATGTTTGTAAACATGGTGTTTATGGAAGGTATTTGATTTGCTTCGATGACTTCCTTTTCTAATACATTTTCTTCTTTTTCTTTCTTGTTTTTATTGAAATTATTTTTGATGTAGAGCTGTTTTAAATTTAAAAATGTAACTTTATAATTTACACCTTCGCCTTCTTTTTTAATTATTCCTTTGCTCTCCCAAAAATCCCAAGCTCCCAATACATCTTCTAATGGTATGTCCAAATGCTTTGCAATAGTTTTATTGTTTACCTCTATGTTTAAATCTCTATCGTGTGCGTATTTATATCCCAATAGATAAACTTTTACATATGTTCCATTTGCCATAGGCATGAAATCATTTAAAAATATATTCTCTATAGGAGTATCCCCTAAGTCCATATCAGTCGTTTCAAGTGTAAAATCCATCTTTCTCCCCATCCTTAAGCAGACTAAAAAACCTGCGTCTAGTCAACTTCATCCTGTATATCCGTTGATATATTATACCATCTTCTATTACAAAGGCATCTCTTTTTTCTACAAAATATGGATTTCTAATATCCAAATTCTGATTAGGAAATAAATCTAGATAATATGCGATTTTTTGAAAACCCACCTTTTGATATAGATGATATGCCCTATCATTGAATTCTGCAACTTCTAAGTATAGGGTTAGCATCTTCATCTTTCCAAAATAATAAGGAAGAAATCTCATGAATGTTTCTGTACCATATCCCCTATCTAAATAATTGGGATCAAATACTATCCCAAGATAAGCGTTCCTTAATATAAATCTTTTATCCTTGATTCCGAAATACCCAATTAAAATCCCATTTTCATTTCTTACACTGTAATAGTGGTTTCGAAATGGCTTTGTTTTTATGTTGTACCATCTTTTAATATCTGAATCAGTTATAAAGGGGAAGTTGTAATCATCCAAGAGCACATTTTCATGTTTTCCCCAACCTACCATTTCATGTACATCTTCTAGCTTTAAATCCTCAATGGTTATCCTTTTGCCTTTAAGCTTCATATTAACCTCCAAAAAAGCTCCGAAGTTGCCCTCGAAGCCTTTAATAAGTCACAAATAGTTGCTGCTTTTATTGGCCATCCATATACTTTTCTAGATTTAAAAACTTCGTATATTCCTTCTTGAATGCTAGTTCAACTTTCCCGGTAGGTCCATTTCTATGTTTTGCTATGATTACTTCCCCAATATTTTTCTTCTCTGAATCCTCATTGTAATAGTCATCTCTATATAAGAATAGTACAACATCGGCATCCTGCTCTATAGCTCCAGATTCTCTCAAGTCTGAAAGTATCGGCCTATGGTCTGCTCTTAACTCAGGTGCTCTTGACAGCTGAGATAAAGCTAGCACAGGGCACTCCATCTCCTTTGCGATTGCCTTTAATCCTCTAGATATTGCCGAGATTTCTTGTTGCCTATTTTCTGACCTAGAGTCTATTTCGACTAGCTGCAAATAGTCAATCACAACCAAGTCGAGCCCTCTTTCGACTTTCATTCTCCTGCATTTAGCTTTCATTTCCATAAGCGATATTCCTGCGGTATCGTCAATAAATATGTTCATCTTGGAAAGTGGAGCCATGGAATTTACTACCTGTATCCACTCATCATCAGACAAATTTCCGCTGATAATTTTCTGCAAGTCTACATGGGCCGTAGAACTTATTATTCTTTGAGCAAGCTGCTCTTTAGACATCTCTAGCGAGAATATGGCTACATTTGCCCCTCCCTTTATAGCTGCATTTGTAGCAATGTTTATTCCCAAAGCAGTTTTACCCATAGATGGTCTAGCAGCAAGCAAAATCAAATCAGATTTTTGAAGTCCGGATAGCTTTAAATCAATATCGACAAATCCTGTAGTAAGTCCTGTCAATTCTCCTTTTTTAGCTGCTCTTTCTTCTATCTGCGAAAAACTCCTAAGCAGTACATCATTTATTGGGTAAAACCCTTTGTTGTGTACTCCTTGAGTTATGTCAAATATTTCTTTTTCTGCTTTTTCTAATATGAGATTTACTTCTTTGTTGTCTTGGTAAGCTAGGCTCATTATCTCATCGCTTGATTTAATTAGTCTTCGGAGAATTGATTTTTCTTTTACTATTTCGCAATAATACTTTGTATTTGCAGCTGAAACAACAGAAATAGATAGATCTGCGAGGTAAGAAATCCCACCAACACTTTCTAGAGTTTGTCTTTTCCTGAGTTCTTCAGATAGAGTCACTAAATCTACTGGTTCGTTTCTATTGTATAGTGAAATAATCGCTTTAAAAATCTCTTGATTTACTTCCTTATAAAAGTCTTCTGCTTTTAATATCTCTAGTGCTGTATTTACCGCCTCTTTGTCTAAGAGCATAGCACCTATAACTGATTCCTCAGCTTCAGTGTTATTGGGAGGAATTCTTCCAAGTGTTGTATCCAAAGTTTACCACCTCTACAGTGCAACTACATTGATTTTCAATTTTGCAGTTATATCTTGATATAGCTTAACTTCTGCTTCAAAATCCCCTAGTGATTTTATATTTTCCTTCAACTCAATTTTTCTCTTATCTATGTCTATTCCATATTGCTCTTTTAAGTTGTTGGCAACATCCAATGCTGTGATCGAGCCAAATAGCCTCCCTTGGCTACCTGTTTTCACTTTTAGTGTAACAGTTAAATTTTCTAATCTTTCTTTTAGCTCATTTGCAGCTTCAATTTCTTGTTGAATCTTTTTAGCCTCTTCTTTTTTTCTTTCTTCCCATTTCTTTAAATTTTCTTCGTTTGCTTCAATAGCTAAATTTTTAGGAAAGAGAAAATTACTGGCATATCCATCTTTAGAATTAACTAAATCTCCAGCTTTGCCTAATCCTTTTACATCTTGTAACAAAATTACCTTCATTTATCATTCACCCTCTTGTAAGTATTTATCTATAGTTTCTATTAGCGTTTTTTCTGCTTCTTCCATTGATACATCATAAAGTTGAGTGCCTGCACTTGTCAAGTGTCCTCCACCACCTAGTTTTTCTAATATAAGTTGAACGCTTATATTCCCTAAGCTCCTGCCTGATATATGAATGCTGTCTTTTAGTCTGCACAGTACAAACGAAGCCTCTACATTGTTAATATTTAAAAGCTCATTCGCTGCTTGTGCAGCTATCAATATTGAATCATCCATGGTTTTTTCAAGTCTCCCAATAGCGATTGAATTGTGAACTAGTTTTGCAGTTCTTATGACTTCCGCTTTGTTTATAAATGTGTTGAAGTCGTCTCTAAAGAGCTGTTTTACTACCAAAGTATCTGCTCCTGCTCTCTTTAGTATAGAAGCAGCCTCAAATGTTCTAACTCCTGTTTGAAAAGTAAAGTTTTTAGTGTCTACTGTGATTCCTGCTAAAAGAGCCTCTGCTTCAAATTTTGTTATTTTATTTTCATACCCCATGTAAGAGATTATCTCAGTGATCAACTCCGATGTACTCGATGCGTAAGGTTCGATATAAACTAGCATAGAGTCATCCATGAACTCAGCGCCTCTTCTATGATGGTCAATTACTACAATCTTTGATATCGAATCTATAATTTCTTTAGATTCTGCCAAGCTAGGTTTGTGATTGTCTACATTTATCAGCAAATCATTTTCGCCAATCATATCTAAAGCTCTTTGCGTGGAAATTAATTTTTCCTTAAGCTCTGGGCTTTCACTCTGCATCAAAGCCATCATATTTTTTATAGAAGGATTTTCTTCATTGAATATTATATAACCTTCTTTTTTATTTTCAACTACTGCTCTTAAAGTTCCAAAAGCAGAACCTAAAGCGTCCATATCTGGATTTTTATGACCCATTATAAAGACTTTGTCGCTTTGAGTTATGAGCTGTTTTAAAGCATCTGCCATTACTCTGGCCTTTACTTTGTTTCTCTTTTCCACAGCTTTAGATTTGCCGCCAAAGAATTCAAATCCGCTTCCAGTATTGACTACTGCTTGATCTCCACCTCTACCTAAAGCTACATCAATGGATGCCCTAGCGTCTTTATACGACTCTATTAGACTCTCATGCTTTTGACTAGCACCGATGCTAAGAGTAATCGGAATTGTATTTCCCATTTTTAAATCCCTTATTTGATCTAATAAGTCAAATCTTCTTTGTTTAATTCTCTCAAAGTCCACTTGATTTATGATAATCATATATTTATCACTTTCATATTTCCTCACTAGTGCATTGTTTTCAGTGAAGTACTCATTGACCATCCTATCAATTTCAGCCATCAAGATAGGTCTGTGTGTATCAGGAGTTGAGTTTTTTATGTCGTCGTAATTGTCAATAAAAGCCAAAATTATTATTGGTCTTTCATTTTTATATGATCTAGATAACTCTACAAAATCAGTATTATCCACCCAATATAATATAGTCAAATTTTCTTTTTCATTTTGCCTTTTATCTTCCAAAAAATTTGGAAACACTTTGTAATATCTGTTTTTAAATTCTATATCTACTGGCTCATTTTCTTTTGCAGTTTTCACTAAGTTTATATTAAATAGTGGTACCAAGTCAGTTAGGGGCTTATTTAACAAATCTTCTTCCTGTGACAAATTTAAAAATGGCGTGTTATACCATGTGATTTTCCCTAATTCATCTACAAAAATCATAGGAAATGGCATGTTGAATATCGCATGTTTTGTAGCGGAATCAAAAGTATCTGATAGTTCTTCAATAGCTCTTCTAAACATGAGATTTTTATCTTCAACCAACTTAAAACTGTAGTATACTAGATATCCGATAATCAAAGCCATGATAAAGCTTATTATTGGCTGATAAAACAACATGATTATCATAAAAGCTAAGGATATAATGATGTAGATATATAAATCTTTCCAAGAGAACAGTTTGTCTTTCATAAAATACCTCCTATGACTTTCTAGGCCTTTTTAGTTTTCTCAAATCAAATATCATGTCTATGCAGCCTAGAATAGTAATTGGCGTAAGCAACGGTGTGATTATTACAATCAATATCATTAAAATTATCCTTAAAAAAGTCTTCATATTTCTCTTCTTTAAAAAATAATCCACTACGCTAAGGCCTTGCAACATGAAGATAAGACCTAAGACAGCCATCAAATTTATAAATAAAGCCTCGTATATTACAGCATCAAAATTCCTTAGAATGAGCATGAATATTAATACAGTAAATACTCCTATTCCAAAATTTGATGGCACGCTAAATTTGCTAAATGGGGCAATTTCTCGAATTCCTAATCCTAATTTTCTCAAGGTGTATTTAGAAATATTGTAGTTTATATACCCAATAACAACCGAATATACAATCAATATGCTAGGAAGTATCTGAAGTATGTAGTTGTTGATGTTTGCTTGGGAAACCTTAAAGTCTTCTATGAAATCTTTATCTAAGTTTGTATTCTCTAAAATATCAATCTGCGTTTTCAATTGATTGTCTAAAAACTGTTTTAATTGGTGAGTAAAATCTAACTCGCTTCCAGCAGTCAGCGCACTTAAAGAAATCAAAAGACATAAAAACAGAATGAGTGCAGATACCAAGATTACATCTCTTGGTTTTTTTCTTTGTTTTACCATATAGCTAAATACTAAAGATAGAGGAAATATCTGAATCAATGTCATCAATCCATAAGACCTATCAATTAAAATTAGAGCCAATAAAGCCACCGCAAGAGAAATCACCGATTCTTTAAAACTGTATTTAATAGAAAAAACACAAACCACAGCTGGTATTAAAAACATCAAACTCCCAAATGTAAATCTCGAAAACATGCCAATGAGTAAAATTATTATTATCTCTAGCATTAATTCTATGTTTATTTTTTTCTGTGTCTCATTGTTCAAAGTATTCACCCCAAATTTTATGTACTACTTATTGATTATATTATATTAGTAGAATAATTAAAAGCATAATTCAATTATAAGATAGTGTCAATTAATTGTTGGAAAACAATTATAAAGTAATTTTCTAATTAATATTAGAATACTAATCCTGTTTTTATATGATGCAATAATCTACAATTTATATTTTAAAGCTTCCTACGCTAATCGGATAGGTTTATT
>JAHDQA010000049.1 GCA_018434075.1 Tissierellaceae bacterium | reverse complement strand
TTGAAAAACAAGGGTATTTAAGTATGTTTAAATATTACCTTGAAGTTAGAGTGTAAACTATGAAACCGCCGTATACCGGACGGTACGTACGGCGGTGTGGGAGGTCGATAAATAAATTAATTATTTATCTCCTACCCGATTATCAAATATATTTTCTTATGATGGATTATTTTTAGGTTTTTTAGATTTTCTAATACTATTTTTTATAACTCTACTACTTTCATGTGCTTAGATAGAACCTAAACTAAGGTTTTCCTTTTTTTATAATAGTGTTCTTTTTCTATAAGACATGATAAACACTCCAAATAATAATAATATATTAACTATATATATTATTATATTATCCATTCCAATCTTAAGATTTGTTATATTAAATATCAGATCATATAATTGTTGATTATAAAAGAACTTTGAGACCATTCTTATTTTATCATTTAACATTGACAAAACTGGTAAAAGGCTTATCCCTATAACTATAGTTGAGACTAAAGAGTTTGCAGTAATTTGATTTTTAGCTAAAATACCTATTGTGGCACCTAATAATATAGATGGAACTATTCCTAAAGCCATAATAATGTAATACTTCAATAAATCAATTTGACCTAGGTCTAATTCTATTGATAACAAAATTACTCCTATCAAACTCATAATTATGATATGGAAACTCACCCCAAATAAATATTCCAAGGACTTTACATTGTTTAACAATAAAATTTTCAATGTTCCTTTTTCTCTTTCCTCTGAAATTACACCTGCTATTACTGCACTAGGGCACATAGTTATATACATGGGTGAAAACATTGTAACAAAGAAGTTATTAGGTAAATTTAAATTATGCTTAAGTATTGTTTCGGTTAATAAAATAGATAATAGAGGAATTAAAATAAACTGTAATAAAATAGTGCTATTTTTAAATGTATCTATAAATTGCTTATATACTACTGCTTTTATTCTATTAAGACTCATCATATAATTTTCTCCCTGTTAACTTTATAAAAATATCTTCTAAATTTGGTTCAGTAGAGTGAATTGAAAATATATCTTCGTTTTTTATTAAATTATATATATTTCTAATATTTTCAGAAGAAAAATCTAAACTTATTTTTTCACCGTTATTTTTAATTAGATTAATCTTTCTATCCTTATAAAATTTCTTCGAAAGATTGAAGGGGCTATCACATGCGCATATGCATCCTTCATTTAACAATGCAACTCTATCACATAACTTCTCAGCTTCTTCCATATTATGTGTAGTCATAAATATGGTAATCCCATTCTGCTTTAAATCAAATAGTATGTTATGGATATTTCTAGCGTTTACAGGATCTAATGCTGAAGTCGGCTCATCTAGAAAAAGGATTTTAGGATTATGTAGCAATGCTCTTGCAATTAATAAGCGTTGTTTCATTCCATTGGATAGTCTAGAAACTGGTTTTTTTGTAGGTTCTAGATTAACTAGCTCCAATACTTTACCTATTTCATTATATGGTATATTGTGAATCTTTGCATATATTTTTAAGTTTTGTACAACGTTTAAACGATCATATAGTCCTGGTATCTCCAATAACATACCTATTTTTTTATAAATATCTTCGCCAAAATTCTTTGAATTAACCCCCCATATTTTTACTTCTCCCGAAGTTGGCTCTAATTGTCCAGTAATTATATTTATTAGGGTCGTTTTCCCTGCTCCAGATGGTCCAAGCAATCCAAATATCTCTCCTTCTTCAACAAAAAACGAAATATCTTTCAAAACTAATAAATCATTAAACTTTTTATAAACCGAATTTATATTTATCACCATTCAAATTAACCTCCCTGATCAAATTTAGAGTATAGGGATTGCTTCAAAACTTTACATTTTATGCATAAAATAATATATTTTATCAAAAAAATACATCAACTTAGATGAATTAAATTACACTTTCGTTTTAAGTATTTGAGCAGAAAAAATTTTTACTTTAGGGGGTGTGACTATCTAATCACCTGGGCAGTTTATAGTTTAATAAAAAAACAATTCAGGTAATAAGCCGTATTTACGGCATACTTCTTGTAAACCACTCTTAATTTCATTACGAGAGAAATTTCTACTTTCAAGATAGTTATCATCCAATTTATTTAATTCAGAATAAAAAATGACAGCAGTTTCAATAGCTGTTTCCTCATCTGTATCTATAGCTTGAAATAGTATATTTTCTGCTTCGCAAATTTCTCCCTTCTCTAGCAATGTCATGACATTGTTAAATAACTTAGATGATATATATGGAGTATGTTCTCCTTTTTCTGTAATCATTTGTATAAGTGCTGCAATGGCAGTTTCAATTTGTCGCATTAGCCAATCCTGTTTATAATACATATAATCACCATACCTTCGAACTTTAGAGGTATAACTTATGAACATAAAAAATTCAATTTAATTCTCGTTTAAGTTATCCAACTTATTTCTTTTATTAGAATAGGCATTTGCTACAATTTCTAACAATAAAAAGCATCTAATATTTATATACGTTAAGCATTAGGAAGACAGCGGTAGAAATATCTAGAGAAGTCAAACATATGTGACACAGACCTCTGAATAATTATCTCTGAAAAATGCTGTGGTTTTAATAAATTGCTAATAATTATTTTGTCAAGGAGAAAAGCGATAGCGATCCTTGATTAAATAATTATTTGTAATATCATCCTAAGCAGCATTTTTAGAGTAATATTCTTCAACTACCTCATTTGATGTCTTAAAATTTAATACTTTTCTTGCTATGTTATTGTATCCATTGCTATATCTTTTAAATGCTTTTTCCATTTGTTTATAGCTACTAAACCGTCTTCTACTGTAGAATAATTCATTATCTATTCTGTGACTTCGCTCTACTATGCCGTTTTGCCATGGTGAATATGGTCGTATACGCTTGTGTTTTATATCTAGTTTTTCTAAATACTTTTCAAATCTTGTCTTCTTATTTGTAATATCTTGATCGTTAACAAATTCATTTCCATTGTCTGTTTGCACTAGTTTAACTTTAAATCCTAGTTTATCTTCTAATCTTTTTAAAAAATTAGATGTACTGTATGTGCTAAGTTCATTAACTAATTCTAAATATCTCTTTCTTGAATACTCATCAATCGCTGTTATTTGGTAGTATCTACTATGACA
>JAHDQA010000110.1 GCA_018434075.1 Tissierellaceae bacterium | reverse complement strand
AGCTCAATTGAAGTAGTTGAAGAAGAATTAAAAAAAGAGCATGTAGGATAATAGTAAAAATTAAAGATTCTCTTCTAAGAGAGAAAAATAATACATTTTAACAGAGATAAAAAGTGTTTCATTTTAACTTGCATTTAGCGTATTCGATTTAGAAGACTACAAATAATTGACAAAGGCGTTAAATTAATGTAGAATATTATGGTAGTAAGCACCCGTAGCTCAGTAGGATAGAGCGGTGCCCTCCTAAGGCATGTGCAGGGGTTCGATTCCTCTCGGGTGCACCATAGGTGATTTCATGGATGAATTTTTTATGCGAAGAGCTATTGAAATAGCGAGATTAAGCACCTGCGACGTACCAGTAGGTGCTGTTATTGTGCATGATGAAAGAATAATAGCAGAAGGCTACAATATGAAAGAAATCACAAAAGACCCAACTGACCACGCAGAAATAATAGCTATAAAAAAAGCCTCACAGGTTTTAGGTGGATGGAGATTAATCAACTGCACTATGTATGTCACATTAGAACCTTGCGCAATGTGTGCAGGAGCTTTAGTGAACGCGAGAATTGATAGACTGGTTATTGGAACAATGGATGAAAAAAGAGGATTTTGTGGCTCAGTTGAAGATTTGACATCTCACCCTAAGTTAAACCACAAAATAAAAGTGACTAAAGGCGTATTAGAAAATGAATGCAGACAATTACTCGTAGATTTCTTTAAGGATTTGCGAAAAAATAAAAAATAATATGGAGAAGTATCGAAGTGGTCATAACGAGCCTGACTCGAAATCAGGTTGCCTTCACGGGCACGTGGGTTCGAATCCCACCTTCTCCGCCAATAAATTAAATGTTGATACAATAGAAACTCCTTGATTTCAAGAAGTTTTTTTGTTTTTGGTGAAAGCAACAAGAAAATAAGGGCAGAAAAGATACTGTAGATACCTTTACGGATATAGATTAGACAGTCATAGAATATTATAATAATATAATATTTTACTTTAGAGATGAAGCAGAAATAGGAATATAAAGATTTAGAACCCACTGGTTTAAAGGTTAAAAAACTTTAGATTAGCGGGTTATTTTTTGTTTTGAATAAAGCTAAGTGGTAATCACTTAATATATTTGATAAAATAAGGGAAAATCAAGTATATGCGATTAAAGTAATTATTGTATATATGTAGAATCATGTGCAGCAGTAGCTTTGTCATTTTTTAGAATCATGTGCAGCAGTAGCTTTGTCATTTTTTAGAATCGTGTGCAGCAGTAGCTTTGTCATTTTTTAGAATCGTGTGCAGCAGTAGCTTTGTCATTCTGAGCGTAGCGAAGAATCTTAAAGGAGTGATGAATTTGTACTATGTATATATGTTAACAAATTGGAACAACAAAGTTTTATATACAGGAGTTACAAATGATTTAGAGCGAAGAATATATGAGCATAAAAATAAGTTAGTAAAAGGTTTTACGGAAAAATACAATGTAAATAAATTAGTATATTTTGAATATACTTCAGATGTAAATTCAGCTATAGCAAGGGAAAAAGAAATTAAAGGTTGGACAAGGCAGAAGAAAAATCAATTAGTAGAGGTTGTAAATCCATTATGGAAAGATTTAGCGGAGGAGTTTAAAAAATAAGATTCTTCGCTACGCTCAGAATGACAGGATTTTGTAATATGCTTAAAATTCTGGGCTTGTCATCCTGAACAAAGTGACTCATTCTTTATCATATCACTTATATTATCATTATCTTGTCATCCTGAAAAAAGTGAAGGATCTTATTACACATTATTATATGCAGCAAATTGAGGTATAAATAAGTCATGGAATGATGATCGGGTTATAGTGCGAGGTTGAAGTTAGTAGCAAAGATTAGGATATATCTTTTATTAATTGTTACACTATACATCTAAAATTTAGTCAACTAGCAATCTTAGATATAAAAGACAAACCCTATTCTAATAACTATGGAGCTACTTCTGAAGCTATTCTAACTGAATTTTTATCTTTAGACGACATCACATATTCTCCCATTGAAGATTTAGCTGATTTCATTAAAGAGAAAGGTAAAAATCGATTTAGTGATTCAGAAGAAATAGCTAAGTTACTAAAGGAAGATGTAAGTGTTTTCGTGGGAACTTTATTTATGAGACTTGATGCTTAGCAAAAATTCGATGCGAAACAATCATACCAATCACCGCTAATATTATTGCCACAGGAATTGCCCATATACCATAGAGTATACCACTTTTCATCTGTTCAACTGACAGAATAGAAATATACTGTGAATGAAAAAGGGGAGAATGACTGTTAAGGATATTTTATAAAAGTTTAGAAAACTCTATATACTTTTTATATATTTTATTGTATTTCTGTATGTAGAGGATAGATTAAGGCAAAAGAGCTAATAAAGCCAAGAAGATGACTAAGGAGTTGACTCAAAATGATTAAAACATATAAAGTAATGCTTCTGCCTAATAACAAACAAAGAACAAAACTCTTTGAATGTGCTGGTGTCGCAAGATGGGCATATAATTGGACTCTTGAGCAACAACAAATCAACTATAAAAACGGTGGTAAATTTTTAAATGACAAAACTTTAAGAAAAAGATTGACGGAGCTTAAGAAAACACAAGAATACAAATGGCTTACTAATTATTCAAACAATATAACAAAACAAGCCATAAAAGATGCTTGTATTGCTTGCAAAAATTTCTTTGATGGCAGAGCTAAATATCCAAAGTTCAAGTCTAAGAAAAAAAGTAAAAAAAGCTTTTAT
Organism: Tissierellaceae bacterium; assembly: GCA_018434075.1. Classification (GTDB taxonomy): domain Bacteria; phylum Bacillota; class Clostridia; order Tissierellales; family Tissierellaceae; genus Soehngenia. The sequence continues at coordinate 694 of JAHDQA010000110.1, read as the reverse complement.
CAAGATACTGTTAAAATTCTCATAACAGAAACTCATGTGAAATTAGAGAAATTAACTACTTCTAAAAAGAAAAACAAACAAAATCTTAATTGGATTAAATTAGCTGAAATAGGCAGAATACCAGTTGGTTTATTAAAAAAATAAAAATAATTAAAACCTATTTTTTAACCTCGTAGATTAAACTGCCAATTTATTCGATTAGGGGATGCAGGCAAAATGTATACTATTAGAATTAGTTATTGCGACTTTTTTAAATTTTGTTCTATATGTCCTACAAGTATTTACTTCAAATCCTGGATCGATCGAAAAGTCTCAAAGGTATAAATCTCTTTTTCTGTATATTTTATATGAAGGTTCATTGTAAAATGAAAATGAACAAATAAACATCCATAGTAATCCTAATGTGTTAAAATTGAGTTGCAAGACAAAATAACACATATTGGAGGAATTACTATGGATAATATAAATATTAACACAAATAGAGTTAAAAATAAACATCTAATATTTAAAGGACATAAATACTTCAAAATTTATTTATAGCCTTATTTACATAGGTAAAGATGTACTTTTAAAACAAAATAAAAATGAATTATATATCTATTGTAACACAGAATTAATACGCATTCATCAATTAAGTGATAAAATTTTTAATTATCAATCTGATGATTACAAAGCATTGATGGCACAATCTATT
>JAHDQA010000115.1 GCA_018434075.1 Tissierellaceae bacterium | reverse complement strand
ATGTAAAAATATACTAAACGTAATAAATAAATTTTTGATTTTTACGAAATCTAATCAACTTAATTTTAATCTAAAAATAGTTTTAAATTTAGTCAAATTCCTTAATCTGGAATGATGAAACACAAACTATTTCACACTACCAGAACCACTTTTTTTATTTCACTCTATGTAGTTTTATTAAATGATAGATTAAATTGCCAAATATCAAAATCAACATGATCGGTAGAAATATTGTTGGTAAATTAGTCATGTGGATCGAATTTATAGTTAAGAATGAAAAAATTATTACAAGCATTAGTTTTAGAGTTTTTATCATATCATATAATGTACTATACACTCTGTAAGCATTCTCTTCAGTTACTTTAACTCCAGTGTTCCATACTTCTGGAAACCTTTCTAACACACTTATTCCGATAAACATTATCCAAGCTATGATAGGCAGAACAATGAGTTCATATTTGCTTCCCCATCTGTCGATGTTTCCTAATGCATCATAATGGCCTGGTATTTTATCGGGTAAATTGTTCCAGCTAATCAAAAGGTAAATACTCGTGCCAAACAACAATGCAATGCACATTATATCGATAATATAGTATTTTATTCTCTTAATCGACATGATTACCATTCCTTTGTTATATAAATATATATTTTAAAAAAGCTAGATTGTTCATACAATCTAGCTTTAATATTATCTCTTTGAGAATTGTGGGCTCTTTCTTGCTTTTTTAAGACCATATTTCTTTCTTTCTTTCATTCTTGGGTCTCTAGTTAAGTGACCTGCTTTCTTTAATAATGGTCTTAGTTCAGGATCAGCTTCAATCAATGCTCTTGCAATACCATGTCTTATTGCTCCAGCTTGACCGGTAAATCCACCACCATGTACATTTACTAAAACATCATATTTATCTAAAGTTTCAGTTACTACCAATGGTTCTTTTGCGATAGTTCTTAGTGTTTCATAGTTAAAGTATTCTTCAATATCTCTGTCGTTTACTTTAACTTTGCCGTTTCCAGGAACCAATCTAACTCTAGCAACTGAAGTTTTTCTTCTTCCAGTTCCAGCATATTGCGCTACTGCCATTTACTTATCCTCCCTTCCATTAACTAAAATTCGTATAGTTCTGGTTTTTGAGCTTCGTGTTTGTGCTCAGGTCCACTGTATACTTTTAATTTCTTAAACATTTGTCTACCTAATGTATTCTTTGGTAGCATCCCTTTTACTGCCAATTCGATGATTTTTTCAGGATTTTTTTCAATCAATTGGTTGTATGGAACTTGTTTAAGCCCTCCAGGGTATCCAGTATGATATGTGTAGCTCATTTGATTTATTTTATTTCCAGTAAATTTAACTTTTTCAGCATTTATTATTATTACATAGTCTCCTGTATCAACATGAGGTGTAAATGTAGGTTTTTTCTTTCCTCTTAATATAGCCGCAACTTCAGAAGCTAATCTTCCTAATGGTTTGCCTGTAGCGTCTATTACGTACCACTTTCTTTCAACTTCTTGTGGCTTTGCCATGTAGCTTTTCATCTATTTCCCTCCCTACTACGATTAATCATTTATATTCAAATTAATATGGGTTGTGTTTATAAAAAGTTCCGGGCTCTTTTTAAACACTCTAATATATTCTAATACATGTAAAGGTGCATGTCAAGCAAATCACAAAAAATAATATAAATATTCTATGATAATGTCATATTAAATTTAATCTGATAAAATGTCAGTATGAGAGAGGAGATTTTTAATATGACCCAAAAGGAAATAACAAGACTTAGGGTTATTAACCAAACTATTGATGGAGTATTAACTATT
>JAHDQA010000072.1 GCA_018434075.1 Tissierellaceae bacterium | reverse complement strand
TGAATTAACTTTATTTATCGCAAAGTATATTCCTCTCAAGCAATTGGCTTTTGATGATTCTCACAGCCCCAAATATCAAAAAATTAAAATTGACAAGCTTCCAATTATCAAAAAGTTCATTAAACAGGATTACAGTTTTCTGCTTGAATACTATTTCTGGAAGTATGGTAAGCCTGTAAAACCAGTTCAGCGTCGTAATGGTAAAACTATACCCGAGGAAACGGTATGCCCTGTTTGTGGTGCCCCTCATCAATACATTTATGACAACAATGGTGGTAAAGGACAATACCAATGCAAAATCTGTGGTCAAACCTTTGTTACTGGTGAACAAGTAACATCACATCTAGTTCTTATATGTCCTTATTGTGGGCATACCTTAGTTGCTGTTAAAGACCGTAAACACTTTGTTGTTCATAAATGTGTCAATAAAAATTGTTCTTATTACAAGAGCAATTTAAAGCTACTTCCTAATTATTTAGATCCTAGGAAGGTTATTCTTAATATGCAAGAAAATCCTGCATCTTAATTTTTATCTGTTCTTGAGTTTTTTCGCCGTCGGTGTTAACTTAACAGCATTGTTTTGTAATGCAGTCAAGGGTGGCAACAACTACCATAAAAGTATAATCTTGCGATTTTCTAGGTTCTTATGAGCCTATTTTTTTATCCTGTTTTTTCATAGGCTACTTTACACTATCTTCAATCACTCCTTGTTATACTTTTATCATTTGGTTCTTGTTTATCATTCTATATGTTTTTCAATTGTATTTCAATAGTATTTATAAAATAATATAAAAAAATCTCATCCAAATTATTTTTGGATGAGATCAGACTGATGACAAAGTAGGATGGATTAAATATCTGTCCTACTTTTTTATGTGCAAAAATAGCCTTAAATAGCCATTTATGGTAAAATATAAGTATAAAACCATGGCTGGAGGGTTATCATGCTTCATAAAAATCATGAAAATAAGACTGAACATATTCAGATGGTATCATTAGAGCAATTAGTTCCAACTAATCACATACTTAGAAAGATAAGCAAAACCATTTCTTTTAACTTCATCTATGAGCTTGTAGAGGACAAGTACTGTCTTGATAATGGTAGACCAAGCATAGATCCTGTTGTATTGATGAAGCTTGTGTTCCTGCAATATCTTTTTGGAATAAAGAGCATGAGGCAAACGATAAGAGAAGTAGAAGTAAATATGGCTTACAGATGGTTCTTAGGACTTGATTTTTATGACAGTGTTCCTCATTTCACAACTTTTAGCCAGTAATTACAGAAGAAGGTTCAAAGATACAAACCTATTCCAGGAGATTTTCGACAATATCCTCATGCAGGCATATGAACAAGGCTTTGTAGATACACAGCTGCAATTTGTAGATTCAACTCATGTGAAAGCACATGCAAACAGATACAAGAATAAAAAAGTTAAAATAGGATCAAAAGCAAAATCCTATCAGCAGAAATTTCATGCTCAGTAGAATTTTCAATCTCTGATGGCCACCAACCACTCTACCTGTAGTTTTATTCCAAATAATTGGTTCAACATAGCCAAACTCTTCAAATGACCTTTTTAGTTTTTCATACTCTGGATCACCTGGCCTTAAATCCTTTCTAGGATTATAATCTGCAGGGATCAACTTCTTGATAGAAATCTTATCTATATTAATGCTAGCCTCCCAAAATAAAAACACGCCCCATTATAGAAGCGTGTTATCGTTTGATGAATCTTTAAGTTTGCTTTTACTATTTGAATATATCCCAGTTGTTATAATAGGCAGTCATATCTTTTTCTGTCTCCCTGACTTCAAGTGGTTTACCATCCTTTGTTACTCGGAAATAGAAGTGAAGTTTTTTGTTGGCATCATAAGCCTTATCGTCAAATTCGTTAATAAGGTCTTCACGTTTGAAAATAAAGTAATGGAATTCACCCTCTTTGCCTTCAACTACAAAGATGAAATATGGGAAATCTGGATTATCAATTTCTTTATCAAATACAGTATGCCATCCAGAACAAATTACCTCTTCGCTATCAGTGTATGAACGACTATATGAAACTTTGATATTGTATGATTTTCCATTCTTACTTGCTACAATACCACTTCCTTCGGAGCGATTTCCTTTTCGAACACTATACCCATACTTTTCTTCTAGAATTGTCATAATCTCTCTCCGGGTTCGTTTCCTTCCACTTTCCTTTTTTTCTTCTCCGCTAGTTACATCATCTTCACCCTCATCTTTGTTTTGCAACTCTTGCTGGTATTCTTGTAACATATCTACTTTTTCTTCCAGGTCCTTTATCCGTGTAAGCATTTCAAGAATTACTTTTTCATAATTCATCGTAATACCTCCTTGTACAATATAGTTATAATCAAATTACAGTTTTCCACTGTAATAATTATCAATTTCTTAAATAATAATATAGTCTTCTTTTCTAATCATTAAATACATTTCTTTGGCTTCTTATCTTAGCCATAAAGCCAGTTTATT
>JAHDQA010000060.1 GCA_018434075.1 Tissierellaceae bacterium | reverse complement strand
GGGTTACGAAAGATATCAAAAGAAATCCTCGCAAAGCGAGGACTCATTAGTTGTTTAGATTATTATTTGAATTGAACCGCCGTATGCCGAACGGCACGTACGGTGGTGTGAGAGGGGGATTAAATTCCCCCTACTCTATTAGCTTTGATATGAATTTGAAATCATCAGTACCTGCCTTTTCAATTAAATCGAAAAGCAAAGTCTCTGTATTAGTAATAACAGCTCCTAGATCATTCATCATAAATAGAGCGTTTTCATAGTTTTCTTCGGTTCTCGATCCTACTGCATCTTTAACTACAAATACATTTTTGCCATTTTCAATTAGATCTCTAACTGTTTGATACACACAAACATGAGCTTCCATTCCCGTGATAATTACATCTTTAATATTCAGCATTTCTAGTTTTTCACTTAATTCTTTAGTATATGCACTAAAAACGATCTTTTCTATTGGCTCATTTTCTTTTAACAAATCTTTAAGTTCAGTTAGTGTTCTGCCTAAACCCTTTGGATATTGTTCAGTATAAAGTATTGGGATATTCAACTTATTAAAGCTTTCAATCAATATTTTTTGATTTTTAACGATTTTTTCTGAATTAAATATTGCTGGAGCTAGCTTTTCTTGTATATCAATCATTAACATGAGTGAATTATCTTTTTCAATTCTGTATTTTTTCATAAAAATCTCCTTTCTATTCACCAAAAATTAATTTATGCAGTGGATGCCTTTTTATTGAAACTGCTTTTTCAGGGCATAATTCATGACAGCAGAAGCATCTAATACAATTTTTAGTATTTATAGTTGCTTTTTTATCTTTTATGGTAATGACTTTTTTAGGGCAATTTGCACTACATATACCGCATCCTATACATTTTTCTCTGATAACATAGGGGTAAGGTCTGAATTTATCAAGCACATAATTTTCAGCAAACTTTGGTATTTTCCCAGATATAAAGTTTACATGAGTCGATTCAGGAAGCTTAAATGGTTTGATATTTAACTCATTCAAATCTAAACCAACTACTTTTATTGAGTTGACATCATACAGATTTCTTTTTAGAGATTCTACAGCTGTCGGAGGATTTTTTATGCCAACTAAGTCACTAGCAACATAATCCAGCTCATAAGGATTAACACCTGCAAACAGTAGCCCCAACTTTCTAATATCTCCAGCAGAAGGACCATTGCCTTCCATCGCATGGATACCATCAATTATCGATACAACTGGTTTTATATAATCACATATGTCAATTAACAAATTTGCAAAGTCTGTTGTATCATTCATTTTTAAGTGATAATCTGCTTTATTTACACCTGGAACTGTCCCGAATAGGTTCTTTACAGCACCAGTATAAGTCATCATAGTATGGGTTTTAAGTTTTGCACAAGAAACTACATAATCACAATCGACGAAAGCTTTTACTAATTTCAAGGTGTTAACGACTTTACCGTTTTCAACTTTAACATCAATTGTTTCAGTATCGTAATTGAGTTTACAGCCTGTTCTTTCGCTCACTTCTACTAAACCTGCCTGGGTATAAAAGTTTTTTAATATATGAGGATTAAAAGGACCACCAGGACTATCTCCTATGATAACTTCATGCCCTTTTGATTGGAAAAATCTCACTACCCCCTCCACTACAAAAGGATGAGTTGTAACTGCATCTTCAGGTTTGTTTTTCTTTAACAAATTTGTCTTTACAAGCACTGTTCCTATCTTTAAATCCTGAATTTCAGGGATGTTACTAAGCATTTTACCTACAACATTTATTACTTCTTCATAGACATATTCATTGCATTTATCTATATAAATTTTACCCATACTATCCCACCTTTTAAGAATATTATACATAAAATTAGGGTAAATAAAAATAAAAGATTGAGGTGATTATTGTGAGCAATGTTAGGTTGTGGACAAGACAAGATGAAAGAAGCCTTGAAGAACTTAAAAAAAATAAAGTTTTTGTCAATAAAGAGAAATACATAAGAATTCAATATGAAGAAATAGCAGATCATTTTATTGAACTGTACAAATGGTTTGTGAAAGAAGCTTCTAAAAAAGTGCCAAAACCAGATTATGTTTCAATGCCGATATGGTGTTCAATCAGCAAAGAAAACATGTATAGGCCAATTGAAGGAAGTGTATGCTTTGAACTAGAAGTGCCAGAAGATGAAGTCATTTATTTTGATGGACAAAAATGGGATTATGTATTAAATCATCTATACATTCCGAAAGATGAAAAAGATCATGAAGAATATTTAAAAGAATTAAAATTAAAGGGATTTAAAAATGAATTTGAATTTTTTGTAGGTTCAAATGCACACTTTTTTACGAATGAGAAAAAGAAAATTATTGAAAGCTGGATAAGAATATTTGAAATAGAGGAATGGAATATATTTCGAGTTCAAGCGAATATTTGGCAAATTAAAGAAGAATATGTAAAGGAGATATATTATCCATAACTGTTACTTGTTTTCTGATATAATGTAGTTATAACAATATCGGAGAGAAATAAATGCAAAAGCATATAAGATTATCAGTAAGAAATTTAATAGAAACTACATTGAGATCAGGGGATATTGACAATAGATTCATGTCAAAGTCAAGAGCTTTAGAAGGTACTTTAGCACATCAAAAGATACAAAGTAGTTATAAGAAAGGTGACTTAAAAGAAGTCTCCCTATCTATTACCTTGGAGTACAAAGGATTTGTTTTTGATATAGATGGCAGAGCTGATGGGATTTTATTTGAAGATGAGAATGTGATTATAGATGAAATCAAAACCACTACAAGAAATCTAGAAAATCTAGAAGAAGAAATCAGCATTTTGCACTCAGCGCAAGCCCTTTGCTACGCTTTTATCTACCAGAGAGAAGAAAACTTAAATCATATTTTAATAAGCATTACTTATTTTAACATAGAAACGGAAACAATAAAGAAATTCATAAAAAAATATGATAAAGATGAAATTGAAGCATTTTTTTATTCTCTATTAGATAAATATATAGTATTTGCGCAAATGGTTGAAGAATGGAAAATAAAAAGAGATTTGTCGATAAAAGAGATTGAATTTCCTTTTGACAATTACAGAAAAGGGCAGAGGGATTTAGCAGTAGGTGTATATACTGCAATAAAAGATCAGAAAAGATTATTTGTAAAAGCCCCAACAGGTATTGGGAAGACAATGTCAACTATATTTCCAAGCTTAAAAGCATTGGAAAACTATGGGTTAGATAAGATTTTTTATCTAACAGCAAAGACTTTAACACAAGAAGCACCTGTAAATTCAGTAAAAATGCTCATGAAAAATGGATTATCATTAAAAACAGCCATAATAACTTCAAAAGAGAGAATTTGTATAAATGATGAAATAAAGTGTAACCCAATAGATTGCCCATACGCTAAAGGTCACTATGATAGAGTAAATGAAGCTATCATAGACATATTTAACAATGAAGACCTATTTTCTTTTGATGTAATCATTGAATATTCAAGAAAACACCAAGTTTGTCCGTTTGAATATCAATTGGACTTAAGTCTTTATGTTGACATGATAATCTGTGATTATAATTATGCATTCGATCCCCAAGTTTATTTGAGGAGATTTTTTGAGTTTAACAATGGAGAAAACATATTTTTAGTTGATGAAGCCCATAATTTAATAGATAGAGCTAGGGAGATGTACTCTGCATCATTAAACACGGGCTTACTCAAAGAAACTTTAAGTATATTAAAAGATAATGAAATAAAAAAGACAAAAGACTTGGAAAAAGTTATAAACAGAATAGAAACTAAAGTAAATGAAGCTTTAAATAATCGCAGACTATACCAAAATGAAGAAATTGATGACATATACTGGCCTATTAGCAAGAGTTTAGCAATTTTAGAGAAATTTTTAGTGGATAAAAAAGATGTACCATGCTATGACAAATGCTTAGAGACTTACTTTAATTTAAATACTTTCTTAAAGATATCTGAATTTTATGGGGAAAATTATGTTGTTAAATTTGACAAAGCAATTGAAAATCATTCACTCACACTCTATTGTTTAGATGCTTCAAAATTTATAAAAAACATAACCTCTGACAACAGGGCAAATATATATTTTTCAGCAACACTTACCCCAATAGATTATTTCAAAGATTTGCTCGGCTCAGATGAAGATGATTATCATATGATATTAAAATCTCCATTTAAAAAAGAAAATTTATTAATTTTGATAAATGGAAACATTTCAACTCGGTTCAAAGATCGTTTGGAAACATATCCTCAAATTACTGAAACCATATATAATTTTGTAAAGGCTAAAAAGGGAAATTACATTGTATTTTTTCCATCATATGCTTATTTAAACACAGTATATGATGATTTCAATTCAAAATATCCAGATTTATACATTATGAAAGAAGAATCGAGCTTAACCAAGAAAGAAAGAGAAAAATTTTTGAATAACTTTACTTTAAACAATGATATGATATCATTTTGCGTACTAGGAGGTAGCTTTTCAGAAGGCATAGACTTAGTTGGTGATAAATTGATAGGTGCTGTTATAGTGGGAGTTGGGATGCCTCAAATTTCACTTGAGAGAGATATAATAAAAAACTATTTTGAAAAATTATACAAAAAAGGATTTGATTACGCATACACTTTCCCTGGTATGAATAAAGTGATGCAGGCAGTTGGCAGAGTTATAAGATCAGAAAATGACAAAGGAGCTGTACTTTTAATAGACGATAGGTATTTGACTAATAAATATAAAAATCTCATGCCTAGCGAATGGTCAAATCATAAGAGAATTAATAGCATTATAGAGATGCATTCAAAACTAAATAAGTTTTGGAGAGATGTTGACAAAGAAAAATCAATATGATAATTTATTATTAGCACTCAAACAAAAAGAGTGCTAATGATGTCGAGGAGGTATGAATATGGAGAAAAAAGAATTTCAGGCAGAATCCAAGCGACTATTGGATCTAATGATAAATTCAATATACACTCATAAAGAGATATTCCTAAGAGAGCTTATATCAAATGCTTCGGATGCCATAGACAAAATATATTATAAAGCACTAACAGACAAGAGCATAACCTTCAATAAAGACGATTATTATATTAAGATTTCTTTTGACAAAGAAAACAGAATTTTAAGTGTTAAAGATACAGGCATAGGTATGACTAAAGAAGAACTAGAAAACAATTTAGGGGTCATAGCTAGAAGTGGGTCTTTACAATTCAAGAAAGAAAATGAAATAAAAGATGGATATGACATAATTGGGCAATTTGGAGTCGGATTTTACTCAAGTTTCATGGTAGCAGACAAAGTTACAGTGATAACAAAACCTTTTGGATCTGATAAAGCATGGAAATGGGAATCAGAGGGAATTGACGGTTACACTATTGAAGAAACTACAAAAGATGAATATGGAACAGAAGTAATACTAAAGATAAAAGAAAACACGGAAGATGAAAACTACGATGACTATCTAGATGAATACAATTTGATGAACTTGGTCAAGAAGTATTCTGATTTTATACGTTATCCAATCAAAATGGAAGTTTCAGAGTATAGGAAGAAAGAAGACTCTGATGAATATGAAACTATAAAAGTAGAAAAAGTCATCAACAGCATGGTTCCTATTTGGAGAAGAAATAAAAATGAATTGACAGATGAAGACTATATAAACTTTTATCAAGAGAAGAGATTTGGATTTGACACACCATTAAAATGGATACACCTTAGCATTGACGGTGCAGTTAGATATAACGCAATATTGTATATACCAAGCACAGTACCTTTTGACTATTATTCGAGAGAATATGAAAAGGGACTCGAACTGTACTCTAGCGGCGTAATGATTATGGAGAAATGCAAAGAACTATTGCCAGATTATTTTAGCTTTGTTAAAGGCGTAGTTGACTCTGAAGACCTTTCACTCAACATATCACGAGAGATGCTTCAACATGATAGACAATTAAGGCTTATGGCTAAGAAAATTGAGGAGAAAATAAGAGAAGAACTTCTTAATATGCTAAAAGAAGATAGAGAAAAATATGAAGAGTTTTTCAAGAACTTTGGAAAACAATTAAAATATGGAATTTACCAAGACTTCGGTATGAACAAAGACAAACTAGAAGATCTTTTGCTGTTCTACTCTTCAAGTGAAAAGAAATTAGTAACTTTAGATGAATACGTATCAAGAATGAAAGAAGGGCAAGAGTTCATTTATTATGCTTCAGGAGATAATTATGAACTAATAGATAAATTGCCTCAAACTGAATTAATCAAAGAGAAAGGATTTGAAATACTATATCTCATTGACGAGGTAGACGAGTTTGCATTAAAAGTAATGAGAGATTACAAAGGCAAAGAGTTCAAATCGATATCTAGCGAAGATTTAGGTATTGAAGAAGAAAAAATAGAAGAGGAAAAAGAAACAGAAAGCAAAGAGATATTCGATAAGATGAAAGAACTGTTGGAAGGGAAAGTATCAAAGGTCAGATTTTCAAAGAGATTAAAAAATCATCCTGTATGCTTAGCTAGTGAAGGAGAAATTTCTATTGAAATGGAGAAAGTCTTAAAACAAATGCCTGAAGGAGACATGATTAAAGCAGAAAAAATACTTGAAATAAACCCTAATCATCCAATTTATGAAAAACTAAAAAATGCATTTGAAAATGATGAAGAAAAATTCAAACTTTACACAAATCTCCTTTATGACCAAGCAAGACTAATAGAAGGCTTGCCAATAGAAGACCCTATAGAGTTTGCAAATAACATAGCTAAACTCATGTAAAAATATTTTAAATCAATAAGAAACTGATATAATATAAAGGAAGCTTAATTAAGCTTCTTTTATATTAGATAGTTGCAGAATACAAAATTAAAAATATATAGAGTTATCCACAGCTAAAATTAAAAATTCAATAGATTTTGCAATTAAACAATTAATTAATTATAAACATTATACTTAAGCACAGAAAAAAAGGCATAGAAAACT
>JAHDQA010000046.1 GCA_018434075.1 Tissierellaceae bacterium | reverse complement strand
TCCGAAATTATTGTGGACAACTGCCAGGATACTATTTTCGGCGGCTTTGCACCTAACAGCCAAACGGCGGAAGTATTGTCCAAAGCACTTGGCAGCCGCACCGTTATGTCTGGGAGCGTTAATCGTGGCAAGAACGATCCCAGCCAGTCTCTGCAAATGATGGAGCGGCCACTCATGACAGCAGATGAGCTGAAATCCATTCCCAAAGGTAATTTTGTAGTCATGAAAACCGGTACGCATCCAATGAAAACTAAGCTGCACTTATTTTTAGATTGGGGTATTACTTTTGATAGCGTTTATACAGTAACAGAACGCGCTCACCGCAAAGTGGCCTATGCGGATAAGCAAGTGCTGGAGGAAAACATTATGCGCCGCCATTCTGCCTGTATTGCAGTGGATACTGAAACAGGTGAGCTATTGGAGGAAGTAAGCGGTACAGGAACTCTGCACACCCCTGTCACCGAGCAGCAGGTAGATACATCAAAGCGCCGTACCCATGTACGGACATCTTAAAGGAGGGGATGCTGAATGGGCTATTTTAATCACTTGTACAAGGCCTCTCCCGATGAACTGCCATCAAGAGCAAGAGTAGTTTATATGTATCTGAAAGACCGTGCCGGTAATGGGCAGGACTGTTGGCCGGCAGTAAAAACCATTGCCTCTGACTTGGATTTATCACGCAGCACTGTAAAGAGGGCGCTCCACGATCTCACCAAAGCCGGATTGGTGGAAAAGGAGATTCGCTATCGGGAGAATGGAAGTCATACCAGCAATAGATTGATTTTGAAATAAGTTTAAGTGGGTAAGCAAAAAAAGCACATAGTTTCCGCCAAGGGGGAACTGTGTGCTTTAGCTGAACCCAGTCTCGGTTCATGGTGAACTCCCCAGAACCTCTCACTCTATAAGAATTTATTACAGAGAAAGAACAACTAACTGATATATATATGCAATCATCATAAAGATGTCGTCCAAAACTGTAAAGTTATCATTTGTAATTCAGAAATGAGTGATTTATTATTGAAAATATCCCTGAAATGAAATATAATATATTTATTATATTCTGTTTTTTATAATAGGAGTGTAGATAAATGCGTGTAAGTTATAAAAGATTGTGGAAACTCTTGATTGATCACAATATGAAGAAAAGTGAGCTTAGGGATGCAGCCGGAATAGGCCAGGCAACCCTAACAAAGTTGAACAAAGATGAAACAGTTTCAATGGATGTGCTCATTAAAATCTGCACCGTGCTTGAATGTGATATTGGTGACATAGTAGAAATAGTAAATAACGATTAAATATCAGTGGAGGAAAGTGTAATGGCAAAAGCTACAGCTAAACCGAAAAAAGAAATATCTATGGAGGAAGCTTTATGGAAATCGGCAGACAAGCTTCGCGGTTCTGTGGAGCCTGCTGAATATAAGCATGTTGTGTTGAGCTTGTTTTTCTTAAAGTTTGCAAGCGATAAATTTGAGGCACAGCGTCAAAGGATCATCAAAGAAGGCAGAGAGAAATTTATAGATAATATTGCCTTTTACACAAAAGATAATGTTTTCTATTTGCCGGAAGAAAGCCGCTGGAGCTATATCATGCAAAATGCTAAGCAAGATGATATTGCGTTAAAAATTGACACAGCACTATATACCATTGAAAAGACTAATCCAGCTTTGCGTGGTGCTCTGCCGGACAACTATTATTCTCGGCTGCATATTGATACAGCTAAATTGGCTTCTCTTCTTGATGAGATAAATAAAATTAATACCGATGATAAGGAAAACGACATTATCGGGCGTGTGTATGAATATTTTCTGGGTAAGTTTGCTCTTGCTGAAGGAAAAGGAAAAG
>JAHDQA010000007.1 GCA_018434075.1 Tissierellaceae bacterium | reverse complement strand
AGTATAATTATAACACAAAAAAGGACTTATATAAGTCCTTTTTTGTTGAATTAAACTATTTTAATTTGTCTATTTTACTGATTTCTAGTAAGGGTCTAATTTAACTTTACAAAGGTCTAATTTAGTTTTACATTTGACCTATTTTTAAGTTAGATTAAATCAGTCTATAGTATTTTAGATAGTTCGTTGATAATCTCATCAATCTTCTTTGTAGTCTGATCTCCTGTTTTCATGTTTTTTATTGTATATAAATTCCTTTTAACTTCTTCTTCGCCAATTATTATCACAAAAGGCACTTTTATCTTGTTTGCATAATTTAATTTCTTGCTCATCTTTGAATCTTCTAAATAAATTTGGCAAGGTATGCCATTTCCCCTCAACTTGTTCGCAATTTCAATACTTTGTTCTAAGAAATTATCCATTGGAATTATGAGCACTTTTATCAGTTCTTCATCATCCGCTGAAATAATCCCAGCTTCTTTAAGCTGGTAAAATAACCTTGTTAAACCAATAGAAATACCTACTCCTGGAAGTTTTTGATTTGTATAGAACTCGCTTAGATTGTCATATCTTCCTCCTGAACAAATACTTCCGATCTTAGGATAATCATTCAAAAAAGTTTCATAAACCGTTCCCGTGTAGTAATCTAAACCTCTAGCTATGGTTAAATCAATCTTAAAATTGTCCTTTGGCACACCAAATACTTCAATATAATGAGTTACTGTTTTTAATTCGTCAAGTCCAGTTTTAAAATTGACATTATCAATATCTAGATTTCTTAAAAATTCAAGAGTCGAGTCATTATTTCCATCAAACATAATAAAGTTCTTAATCTGTTCAAACTTCACCTTGTCTATTCCAATTTCTAATAATTCCCTTTCAACCCTGTCTATCCCAATTTTATCTAATTTATCAACTATTCTAAGCACTTCATGAAAGTTGTTTATATTTAGATATTCAAAAAACCCTTGCAATAATTTTCTGTTGTTTATTTTTATTGTAAAATTGTCAAATCCCAAATCCTTAAAAGTAGTGTATATTACAGATGGAATCTCAGCATCATTTAGTATGCTCAATTCTCCATTGCCGATTATGTCGATATCTGCTTGATAAAACTCTCTAAATCTCCCTTTTTGGCTTTTTTCCCCTCTATAAACTTTAGCAATGTGATATCTTCTAAATGGAAATGATAATTCATGAAAATGCATTGCCACATATCTAGCTAACGGAACAGTCAAATCAAATCTAAGAGACATGTCTGTGTCTCCTTTTACAACTTTATATATCTGTTTTTCAGTTTCCCCTCCGCCTTTGGCTAATAAAACCTCTGATTTTTCAATTACTGGTGTGTCGATTGGAAGAAAAGCGTATTTTTCGTAACTATTTTTTATCTTTTCTAGCATCTTATTAAATAATATTTGCTCATTCGGAAGCAATTCCATAAACCCTGGTAAAATGCTTGGATTAACTATTTTTTCTGGCATCTTTCCCCTCCTATTATTCGTTAACTTTAAAGCAATATATGCTTCCTATATCTGATATTGGTTCTTGAGATAAGTAGTGAATATTAACACCTGTGTTTTCAATAAATTCAATTATTCTTCTTGAATCTGGATGTTTTGAAAGTGTACCCGTCAGCAAAATATCTTTAGGAGAATAATTTCCACCACATCCTCCTATCATTCCATAATTCATTCCTTTAAGTTCAATAAATCCCTGACTTATGAGAAGTACTTCTTTCTCTATTTTTTTAAGCTGCTTAGCTATATTTTTATCAGATGTTATAAAATGGTTATCATCTACAATTAGAACAGAACACTTTGAATACCCCTGTTTTATATGTATACCCTTCACGCCTTTGTTTAAATAATAATCAGATATATGTTCATCTGTGTATTTAATATTGTGTATATAATAATCACCAATATTTAAACAATTGTAGCAAATATCGTTTGGATATTCAATCAGTAAATCAGTTCTGCCTTTTATTACTTTAATTCCATATTCCTCTAGCTTTTTATAATATCTATAAACATTAGGCGAAACGATGATTGTGTTTCTATCCACAACATGAACCGACATATCTACATGATCAGCTAATGATTTATTGATATTATCATTTGAACAAGTATAAATAACGTGTTTGAAATATTTTTTTAAATTGAGTTTGATTTCATCATCTATATTCTTGTTTAATATAACTAAATTAGCTTTTCCATCTGGAATTAAAGTAGGTACCAATTAAATTCTCCCCTGTATTTTATCAAAAAGACCTTCTGATAAGTCAGAAGGTCTTTAATAGGTCTTAATTAACTATTTTGGAGGCGGCACCCGGATTTGAACCGGGGAATCGAGGTTTTGCAGACCTGTGCCTTACCGCTTGGCTATGCCGCCCTGTGGAGCGGAAGACGAGATTCGAACTCGCGACCCTCGCCTTGGCAAGGCGATGCTCTACCACTGAGCCACTCCCGCTAATTAGTCAAGAGCGTCAAAGAATGCTCTTAACTTAATCACAAATGAAAGTATACAGGATTATTTATTAATTGTCAATAGTATTTTCTCTAATTCTGATTTATCAAAATTGTATTTTGTATTACAAAAATGACATACTACCTCTGCTTTGCCATCTTCGTTGATTATATCCTCTAATTCCTTTTTGCCTAAGCTTACCAACATAGCTTCTATCTTTTCTCTACTGCAATCGCATTTATACTCTAAGTCCATTTTATCTATAATTTCCATGTCAAATTCAGGCAAAATATTAGCAATAATCTCCTCTGGCGTCAATCCTTCGTTTATCAATGTGGATACCGGTTTTATGTTCTTCAAGCTATTTTCAATTTGTGTTATTTCCTCATCTTTAATATCTGGTAATAATTGCAATATATATCCCCCAGATGCTTTAACGGTAATATCTCTATCTGTGAGTACGCCCAAAGCGACTGCAGTTGGAACTTGTTCAGAAACCATATAGTAGTTTGCAATGTCTTCAGCAATTTCGCCTGATATTATATCTGCTTGCCCTACATATGGCTCTTTTAGTCCTAAATCTATTATCACTGTAACCAAACCATCATTTCCAACAACTGCTCCAACATCTAATTTACCTTCCGCAGTGCTTGGCGCATCAGCTAAAGGATTCCCTACCAACCCTTTCACAGTACCATTATTTCTTGAAACTATTACTATATCTCCTAATGGACCACCACCTGATATTTTTAAAGTTAATAAATCTTTGTCATTTTTCATCATTGCTCCCATGATAGCTCCTGCAGTCAATGCTCTTCCTAAAGCAGCTGTTGCAGTTGGAGAAGTCCCATGAATTTTTCTGGCATATTCTACTAAATTAGTAGTGGATGCTGCGTAAATTCTAACTCTTTTTTCTCTATCTATGGCCTTTACCAAGTAATCCTTCATACTTCCCCCTCCTTTTTAGTAAATGCTTGCTACGAAACATATTCTTTGAGTTGTGGCATCAACTTGCTCAAATGAATAATCGCTATATTTATATACCCTGTTAAATCCATTTTCAATTAACATTCTTTCGATATATTCAGTTTTATATGCTTTTTGCCTATGATGTTCGTCGAATCTTTCATACAAATTATTGCCTCTCGAAACGAAGAAAGTAAGATAATAATCACTAATTTCTGATTTCTCGTCAAATGAACTGTCCCAAGTGTAAAATGTTTCGTCTTTGTCGTTTAAAAATATGTTATTGCCTATTATTTTTGAAATTTTATAATGAGAATTTATATCAAAAATAAATAAGCCATCTTCGTTTAAATGACCTCTTACATTGTGAAAAATTTTATCTAGATCATTTGGATTGAGAATATAATTTATGCTGTCACATCCACATATTATGAGATCGTATTTTTTGTTAAAATTAAAGTCCACCATATCCAAATTGTATAATTTGACATTCTCATTATGTTGAAATTTATTGTATGCTATTGCTAGCATATCTGAAGAAATGTCAAACGCATCAATATAAGGTATAAATTTTGATAGTTCAGTTGTTAATTTACCAGTTCCGCAAGCCATTTCTAAAAGATTTTGAGGCTTCCTATTGGAATTTTCTATTACTTTTTTAATGAACTCTCCCCAAGCTTCATAATCTATGTCGTCAATCAATTCATCATAAATCAGTGCAAATTTTTCATATATATTCAAGGTTATAATCATGCCTTTCTATTGAAATTGCATAAAAAACATCGTGTTTACAAATATAAATATTAGTACTACTATCCCTATTGGTGCCCAATTTATCTTTTCATTATGATCTACATTTACTTCATCATCAGGTTGTTCACTCAGTTGATCAAAAATATTTTTTTCTTCAGATTTATCAGCTTTCACTGGAAAATGCCTAAATAATGAAATAAGCATAACTGATGAAAAAATGGACAGAACAAGAAGAAAAATAGTAGTATATAAAATTTCTTGGTTTTGACTTATACTAGGAGTATTTGTTACCATTTCTTCTATCTCATCTAATTTTGTAGCTGCAAAATAGCCTAAAGTCAAAGCTAAAGAATTATTTAATAGATGCCCAAACATCGATGCAATTATACTGTCTGTTTTAAAATACAATATTCCCAATATAACTCCAAGAAATGTAGGGCCGATAAAATTAAATAGATTGAAATGGAATAGTCCAAACAAAACAGCAGTGAAAATTATAGCTCTCATTTTCCCTATCTTTTCATAAGAATTAAGCATCAGACCTCTAAACAATACCTCTTCACATATACCTGGTGTTATCCCAATGACAAATAAACTAATAAAAAAATCTTTTTCAGTTAAGGGAATTGGTACTCCTGCATTTGTTGCATCACTAAAATAACCAATTATTTCAATAACTATAAAATTTAAAAAAACTGCTATTGGATAAGCAAATACTATAATTAAAAATATAAATAAAATTTCTTTAATACTTATTAGGTTGATACGCAAAAATTCCTTTATAGAATATCTCTTATACTTTAGAAATAATATTACCGGTAATAATATCAAACCATATTCTGTAATTAGAAGTCCTACATTGAGGTTCATTTGCTGGACAACGCTGCCTATGGTTAATAATATAATTCCCAATACCAAATATACTAAATTTGCTTCATTTATCGATGGTGCTTTTCTATATCCCATTTTCACACTCCTTTAAAACTACTCAAAAGTAAAGATATAAGGGATATTTCTATAATAATTTCCATAGTTTAGACCATATCCTACAATAAACACATCCGGAATTACAAATCCCGAAAAATCAGGTTGTAAATCAACTTTTCTGCGGCTAGGTTTGTCAAGCATAACACATATCTTTATTGACTTAGGACTTTTTGTCTTCAAATGCTCTATCACTTTTAACAAAGTATTTCCAGTGTCTATGATATCATCAACAATTAAAACATCTCTGTCTTTTATATCAGTTCTTACATCCTGAATGATATCGACTATCCCAGAGGAAACTTCTTCATCTCCATAACTTGCTGTGGTCATAAAATCTACTTCAACAGGTAGTTTTATTTCTCTTACTAAATCCGCAGCAAATATAAAACTTCCCCTTAATAAGGATATAACCACCAATTCATTGCCATTATAGTAGTCGCTAATTTCAACACCCATTTCTTTAATTCTTTTAGAAATTTCCTCTCTTGAAAACAATACCCTTTCTTTTTTAGTTTGTATCAATCTTTTCTCTCCTTTCTATCTCCATTAATATTTTTTGAGTATTTAATCTGATTTCTCTTAGTTCTCTTAATATTAAATTTGCTGTATACTGTATGCTAAACAATATTACAAATATTATAACACCAATAATTAACTTTGTGTTCATTTTTTCACTCCCTCAAAGTATAAGTATTTGAATTCATTGTAATGTGATATAATTAATATAAATTTATAAAAAGGTGATGCTATGTATAATATACATTCACAAGAAATTGCTAGGTTTAAGCTTATAATACTTTATACTATAAAAAAATCTCCTGAACCGATAGATAATATAAGTTTAACTGAACTTCTAATTGATAAATTTGACTTAAATTATTTTCTTATTCAAGAATATCTGATAGAACTACTTTCAAATCAATATGTTTCAGAGTTAAGAGATGATGGAAACATAAAGTATTTAATAACAGACAAAGGTTCTCAAGCTCTAGACTATTTAAAAGACATTTTAGGAGAAAAAGAAAAAGACATATTGTTGAATTTATTCAATAATCAAGTAGAGCATAAAGAGCAAAAAGAAGATATCATAGCAGATTACTATCTAAAAGAAAGTGGAGAATACAATGTAAATCTTAAACTAATAGAAAAAGATGAAATTCTATTCAGTCTATATGTAAGTGTCCCCACTGAAGATCAAGCTAAATTATTGTGTAAAAAGTGGAAAGAAAATCCTGCATTTTACCACAAGTCTATCTTAGATTTATTTATATGATTAATTTACATTTAGTTAGATGCAGCTGAAATCATTTGATTTTAGCTGCATCTCTTACTTCACCAATCATATAAAGAGAACCTGTGAATAATATGAGATCATTCTCATTGGCAATAATCAACGCTCTTTCTACAGCATTTTGAATGTGCTTCTCAACTATTACTTCTTCTTTCATCCATATTTTCTCTATCTGCTCTTTCATTCTCTCTGCATCTAACTTTCTATCAGTATTGGCTTCAGTTGCAATTATAATATCTGCCATTGGTACTAGCAAACTTAACATATGATCAAAGTCTTTATCCTTTAGTATAGCAATCCCTAATATTAATCTGTCAAACTTAAAGTTGCCCAAAGCTTTGACAAGATTCTCAACTCCTTCAAGATTGTGGGCTCCATCTATTATGAATTTGGGTTTATGTCGTAAAAGTTCAATCCTACCATGCCAGATTGTCTTCTCTAATCCCTCTTTTATATCATCATGAGATATTTTTATGATCCCATAATCATTTAATGTTAACAATGTAGTAATAGCCGTTGCTGCATTGTAAATTTGATGTTTGCCGATTAAATTTATTCTAATATTTTCTATAAGATGATTTTTATAATGAAAATCGAATAAACTACCATCTTCTGATAAATATTTTATATTTGCATTCTCAACTGGAACTTCAACAAAAACTGCATTTTTTTCATAAGCGATTTTTTTTATAGCTTCCTGAGCTTCATCAGGTTTTGGATAAGATATTACTATCCCATTTTCTTTTATAATACCCGCCTTTTGAATTGCTATTTCTTCTAATGTGTTTCCTAAAACTTCCATATGATCGTATGATATTGTTGTTATCACTGATGCAAGAGATGATTCAATAGCATTTGTTGCATCGCCTTTCCCTCCTAGTCCAACTTCCAAAACTACTATATCCACATTGTTTCTATTAAAATGCAAAAATCCTATTGCTGTTATTATTTCAAATGTAGTTGGATGCTCATATCCAAGCCTAACCATTTCATCACACGCTTTTTTTACTTCTTCAGTAAGCATTGCAACGTCTTCTTCTGATATTTCTTTGCCATTTATTTGAATTCTCTCAGTAAACCTTTCTAGGTGAGGTGATGTATATAGCCCTGTTTTGTATCCTGCTTCCATCAAGCAGCTCGATAAATACGCACTAGTTGAGCCTTTCCCATTTGTTCCCGCAACATGAATGTACTTTAAATTATGATGTGGATTATTGAGTAAACTCAGGAGTTTTTTAATAGAATTCAATCCTAATCTTGATCCATACTTGTTTTTATCATCAATAAAATTTAAGGCTTCTTGATAATTCATTTATTTTCCTCCGCTATGCTTTGCAAAACTTTTAACCTGTCTATAACCGATTCAAGCATTTGAGCATATTTTTCCTTTTTTTGTTTCTCTTCTTCAATTATATTCTTCGGTGCTTTTGATACAAAGCCTTCATTTGCAAGTTTTTTGTCTACTCTATTAATCTCATCTACTAGTCTCAATCTTTCCTTTTCTAGCCTTTCTATTTCCTTAGATATATCGATCAAATCCTTTAAAGGCATATATACTTCACATTTTTCTAAAACTATCGAAACATAATCAGTTCCAAATTCAATATTTGTACTTTCTATTTCTATATCTTCTGCACTAGCAAGAGTAATAAATTTCTTTGAGTTCTTTATAATAATTTCCTTTATATCCTCATTATCTGGTACAAATATGAGTTTTGATTTTTTAGACATTGGCACATTCATTTCTGATCTAATGTTTCTAATAGCTTTAATTGCAGCTTTTGTGTAGTCAATTTCCTCTTTCTCTTTCTCAAAGATCTTACTGTTGTCTTTAATTGGCCAATTCTCAATTATCAGTGGTTTGTCTGTCTCTGGTAAATGCTGCCATATTTCTTCTGTTATAAATGGCATAAATGGATGCAATAATTTCAATATATCTTTTAGGACACTTAAAAGCACAGTTTGTGCAGTTTTCTTGCTTATTCCTTCCTCTCCATATAATCTCGTTTTTACCATTTCTATATACCAGTCGCAGTAGTCTTCCCATAAAAAGTTATAGATTTTTTCAGCCGCTAAACCTAATTCGTATTTGTCTAAATTGTCGTTTATCTGTGGAATAATGTCATTTAATTTTGTAAGTATCCATTTATCCTCATCCTCTAGTTTTAATTCTTCATCTCTTAAGCTAGAGAAGTCTTCTTCTAAATTCATTAACAAAAATCGTGAAGCATTCCACAATTTGTTTGCAAAATTTCTATTTGCTTCAACTCTTTCTGTATAAAACCTCATGTCATTACCAGGTGAATTTCCAGTAACTAAAGTGAATCTCAAAGCATCGGCACCATATTCATCAATTATTTCCAATGGGTCTATACCATTCCCTAATGATTTACTCATTTTTCTGCCTTGAGAATCCCTGACAAGGCCTGTTAAAAATACATCTTTAAATGGAACTTCTCCCATCTCGCTCAAGCTTGTCACAACCATTCTAATGACCCAGAAAAATATTATGTCATACCCAGTAACTAATGTGTCAGTTGGGAAAAAGTATTCAAGATCTGGTGTGTCGTCAGGCCAGCCCAGTGTTGAAAAAGGCCATAATCCTGATGAAAACCAAGTATCTAGTGTATCCGTATCTTGCCTTATATTGGAACTACCACACACACTACATTTTTCAACTTCTTCTCTGCTTACAATTACTTCGCCACAGCTTTCGCAATAATAAACCGGAAGTCTATGACCCCACCAAAGTTGCCTAGAAATACACCAATCTCTAATGTTCTCTAACCAATGCAGATATACTTTGCCAAATCTATCAGGTATAAACTTCAACTCCCCATTGTTATAGGCATCAATTGCTGGTTTTGCTAAGGGTTCCATTTTAACAAACCATTGTTTAGATATGATAGGTTCTATTATAGTTTTGCATCTTTCGCAATGCCCTACAGCGTTCTCATGTTCTTTTACATCTGCCAAATACCCTTGCTCTTTAAGGTCTTCTACCACTTTTTTTCTTGCTTCGAATCTATCTAGTCCTTCGTATTTACCGCCATTTTCATTTATCCTGCCATCTTCATCTAAGACGATTAAATGTCCCAAATTATGCCTTTCCCCTACTTCAAAATCATTTGGATCGTGAGATGGTGTGATTTTTAATGCTCCTGTTCCAAAATCCATTTCCACATACTCATCAGCAATTATTGGTATCTCTCTATTTGATAGTGGCAATATTGCTGCCTTCCCTACATATTTCTTATACCTTTCGTCATTTGGATTAACTGCAATTGCAAGATCTCCAAACATGGTTTCAGGTCTTGTTGTCGCTATAACTATTTCATCATCCTCATCCTTTATAGGATATTTTACATAGTACATATATCCATGAGCATCTTCATGTTCAACTTCTGCATCTGAAATCGCAGTATGGCAGTTAGGACACCAGTTAATTATTCTATCCCCTCTGTAAATAAGTCCTTTTTCATGTAATCTGACAAACATTTCTGTGACAGCTTTATTCATATGCTCGTCTAAAGTAAATCTTTCTCTAGACCAATCGCATGAAACTCCTAATTTTTTAAGTTGATTTTTTATTCTCCCACCGTAAATTTTTGTCCAATCCCAAGCTTCTTCTAAAAACTTCTCCCTGCCAAGTTCTTCTTTTGTTTTTCCTTCTTTTTTTAATTTCTCTACAACTTTTGCTTCAGTAGATATGCTCGCATGGTCTGTGCCAGGTAACCACAATGCCTCATATCCTTGCATTCTTTTATACCTAATTAAAATGTCTTGTATAGTATTGTTTAAAGCGTGTCCCATATGAAGTGTTCCTGTTACATTTGGTGGCGGCATCATAATAGTATAAGGCTTTTTTGTCCTATCTACTTTTGGTGTGAAATATCCGTTCTCATTCCAATATTCATAAAGCTTTTCCTCAAATTCCTTCGGATTGTAATTCTTTGGTAAGTTCTCTCGCATTCAAATCCCTCCTAAAAAATAAACCCTTCATCCTTTACAAAGAAAGGACGAAGGGTCGCGGTACCACCTTAATTCCATAAAATATTATGGCTCTCATCTATTTTAACGGTTAATCCCGTCTAAGCTTACTATTATTTCAGCTTAGAAGCTCAAAAGCTACCTTCGCCAGTTTCACATTATGAGCTTTCCAGCCAAGAGCTCACTCTCTACAAATGGAAAAAAGGCTACTCCTCTTTTTCATTGCAATTATAATTTCTCTTATTATAATTTAAGTTGTTATATTTGTCAATTGTCACTACTGAGTAAGATAGTGTCAATTAATTGTTGGAAAACAACTAATAATAATTTTCTAAATAAAAGTAGAATAATAACTCCATAATCATATATTGTAATAATTTGTAATTTTAATTTTACTTTACCTTAATAAGCCTAAGGTAATAGGCT
>JAHDQA010000043.1 GCA_018434075.1 Tissierellaceae bacterium | reverse complement strand
TAGTATAATTATAACACAAAAAAGGACTTATATAAGTCCTTTTTTGTTGAATTAAACTATTTTAATTTGTCTATTTTACTGATTTCTAGTAAGGGTCTAATTTAACTATACAAAGGTCTAATTTAGTTTTACATTTGACCATTTTTATTTTCTTTATTTTAAGTCTGGCCGCCAGCCATATTAGAGTGATATAATTAATTTATAGATATAGGAAATAAAAAAATAATTTATTAGGTGATTGCTATGTTTATAGGATTGTTTTTAGGAATATGTTTAACAATATTGGTTCTTTTTATAAAACTTTATAAGAACATTACTCTGTTTTTTTTCAAGACAATGGCATTTGGAATTGACTTTTTTGTTATCCTATTTTATACAATATATTTTTTCCATCCTCATGTGGCAACAAAGCTTGTTGTAGGCAAATTGCAATATCTTCTTGATGGAGGTGCTGGAATCCTTGCAGTAATTCTTTATAGCCTCTTGATTTTATTTATCAATGATACCTTCCCTATAATCAGTAATGTTCTTAATTTATTTATAACATTTATAGGAGTAGGCATAGCAGTACCTTTTACTATAGGACTTCTAACTCCTATAATTCAGTTCTTCCATCAGGGCTTCACATTTAATGGAGATATTATTTTATCCCAGAATCATATGCTTAGTCTTTTTCTAAAATATATGGTTTTTGGAATCATTACCCTTCCAGTCTGGAGACACAGAATGAGTAAGCTTGAGGAATTTTAATATAAATTGACAAAGAAAAAGCGGTTACTTTAAGAACATTCTTCTTAAAGTAACCGCTTATTTCTTCATAATTAAGTGGGCTAATATCTGTTCCACCCGTAAAAACAATTCCATCTAGTATTTGATTAATTGAATTGATAGTACTTATATTTTCTACCTCACTGAGTACAACTGGACACCCTCCAGCTTTCTCAATAGCCCTTATATACTCTACTTGGGTTCCTTCACAATTGGTAGCTAGTATGCCAATAATGGGTTTCATTCTATCTTCCCCCTATTCTACTGTCCATTGATAATTTAAAAACCCTTATAACCAATAATTCTACCAGGTCCCAAAGCCATTTCATTTTTAATAGTTGGGCATTTAACCAACCAAATATATTCATATGAAACACCACCCTTTCCTACTAATTAGCCTCTTTTAATTCAATATATCTTGCTGCAGCATTACTCTTTTCTATATCTAATCGTAAAGTTGGATACTCCCCTACATTATTCACTATGTCTTCCAGTATGCTTTCAAATAATTCCTCTTCAAGATTTAGTGAGTAATAGGTATATTGTTCTTTTCTTTTATCCTTAACAAGACTCATATCCCTAAGTCTAGCCAGATGTTTCGATACATTTGGCTGGAGATATACCTGTTATACCCGTTATTTGGCATACACAAAATTCATTGTGAAATAAAAGCACCATTATCCTAAGTCTGGTTTCATCAGACAGCAATTTAAAATAGTTTATTAATTTATACATTATTTTATCCTCCTACCTTAGTTTCATCTCTTTACCTACAACTTCCTCCCATGCACTAAATATAGGTCTAATTAACTGATTCCCTATCTTGGATATAATCACTAGTTCTGAATCTTCCCCACCCTTATCTGTTGGTTTATAATCTATCCTATTTCCCACTCCATCCACTTGATTCCATCCGTATTCCAATTTAAAGAAACCTTTTATTCTATAACTGTCTTTTTTTATAATATCTAAAAATTGTGTAAGCTTTTCTTTAGTCAAATCTTCTTTATAGGTTAAGGTTAAGGTTTTTGGTCTGTTTTCTGGTGTATTGGTTGTATCCTCAACCCCTAACCACCCTTCTGCTATAAGGTCTTTTTCTAAAAAGTTGTAATCTGTTTTTCCATTTATTGATTCTACAATTTCAACTTTTTCATTTATTTCCCTAATCTTTGATTTTACTTTCTCTAATTGTTCTTCATCTATTAAATCTACCTTAGAAATAATAACTAAATGGGCAAACTTAAGTTGTCTTTCTACAGTTTCTATATCTGCTACCTGTTCTAAAAAGTTTACCCCATCCACTATACATATTGTCCCACTATAGTCATAGGCATCACCTTTTGATACAATAACTGCATCTAAAAAGTCCCCTATATTTGAAGGGTAAGCAAGGCCTGAACTTTCTACTACTGCATATTTCATTTCTCTATCAACTATTTCTACTAAGGCAGATACAAAATCAAATTGTAGACAGGAGCAAAATATTAAACCACTATTTAGTTACACAAGATCCATTCCATCCTTCCTGATAGTATCCCCATCTATACTCAACTTTCCAAATTCATTCATTATAACTGCTACTTTACTTCCTTCTAAATCATTTAATATACCTGTAAGAAATGTAGTTTTACCTGCACCTAAAAATCCTGTAAGTAAATATAATTTTGTTTTATTTGAAATAAATACTCCCCCCTTATATTTTTATATTTCGATATTCCTATGTGCATTTGGTTATATATTTATGATAATTCTTTGATTATTAATTATTAATGCTCTATTAGTAAATTTAATTAATTAATTTAAATAGTTTTTTAAATTAGATATTTATACACAAAAATAACCTGGTTAGATTTCTACCAGACTATTTCTATAGGTTACATTATTTATAGACAGTCTCATTTAGATCTTAGGGCCATTGTATTACTCTAAGCCTTCATAGACAAGAACAAGAAAGGGGTATAAATTTAATGTTCCATGTCATCCAGAAAAAAATTTGTTAAAGAAAATAAAGGTATAAAGAAATCCAGCAAGTCTGTTCAAGTTTGGCAGGATTTTTCCATCATTTTTCAAACAATTCATTTTTTTGATATAGTAAATATTAAAATAAAAAACAAAATAAGTATCTTATTATATCATAGTTTTTAATATTGAAAGAGCCCACTCTTAAAATACAATATTTACTTTAATATATGTAAACAAGAGAAAATTAAAGTCTAGTAACTAGTTACTAGACTTTAATTTTCTCTAAACAATATTCAAGAAAAGATGTAAACAGTTTTAAATATCGGGGATACCTTTCTAACAACATCTCCGGATGCCACTGCACTCCAACGACAAATCGTTCTCCTATCATTTCAATTGCTTCTATTATATTATCTTCAGAAATCATTGTTGCCTTGAAGTCTTCTCCTATGACTTTTATGCCTTGATGGTGGAAACTATTTACAGCTATTTTATCTACTGGAAAAATATCATATAACTTTGAAAAACGGGTAATGTTAGCCATATGGCTAGGCTCATCTTTAGGAAAAGTATTAGTTAATGAATGATTAAACCTTGTAGCCTTCTGACTTAATAAATCTTGATATAAACTTCCTCCTGCTGCTACATTTAGAATCTGCATTCCTCTACAGATCCCCAAAATTGGAATATCTGTATTTAATATAACCCATTTAGCTAAATCCAGTTCAAATTTATCTCTAATAGGATCTACTGACTCTAGGCCTTTATAAGGCATTTCTTCATAATTAAGTGGGTTTATATCTGTTCCACCAGTAAAAATTATACCATCAATTATTTGAATAATTGACTTAATAGTACTCAGGTTTTCCACTCTGCTAAGTACAACTGGGCAACCTCCAGCTTTTTCAACAGCCTGTATATAGTTACCCTGAGTACCTTCGCAATTAGTAGCTAGTATACCAATAATTGGTTTCATCTTGATTGCCCCCTTTAAAAATGATTTACACAGTATGATGATATTTGAGGCTATCTTTATGTTGTTAATATTTTCTTAATTTCTTCTACAGATGGAATTTTAGCAACAGCTTTAACTTTTTCATCAACTACAAGAGTAGGAGTTTGCATAACTCCATATTTCATTATTTCCTTAAAATCAGTCACCTTTTCTATAGAAGCATTAACTCCCAGTTCTTCTATAGCTAACTTTGTATTTTCCTCTAGTTTATTACATTTGCTACATCCCGTACCTAATATTTTAATTATCATTTTATATTCCTCCTTGTACAATATAGTTATTAGCTCGTTGCAAAACTCTACAACTCGCATATTTACTGCCTTTTTTTATATTGAAATGGCTAGATTCCCCCCATTTTGGGTATATATACAGTGTCAAAATGTGTATAACTCAAAACAAAACAGAAAGGAGAAT
>JAHDQA010000032.1 GCA_018434075.1 Tissierellaceae bacterium | reverse complement strand
GGTGGCGATAGCAAGAGGGAAACACCTGTACCCATACCGAACACAGAAGTTAAGCCTCTTAACGCCGATGGTACTTGGATGGCAACGTCCTGGGAGAGTAGGTAGCTGCCAGACTGATATATACCCCATTGTCATATGACAGTGGGGTATTGTTTTATACATATCTTTTAAGCCATTCACTAATTACTCGACCTGCAAAAATTGAATCTTCATTATTAGTAAATATGTGATTTGCATTATTAACAGATAAAAAATTCTTTGTTGTTTTAGCCTGATTAAAGATTTTAATAGCATCCGAGTATGGCACCATCTCATCAATTGGCGAATGAACAATCATATACGGAACAGTTATATTTGATATAAATTCAGGGATATTTTGAGAGGAGATATCTTCAACTAATGCTTTCTGTACTTTAAGCTCTCTACCTCCTATTGATATCATAGCTTCGTTTCTTAGGTTAAAATCATCCTTGTAGTTTTGCAACAACTTTACTAGATTTTCAAAGCTATATGGTGCGCCAAAAGTGACTAAAGCTCTGAGGTTTTTGGCCTCCAGCGAAGCTCTCATGGCAGCTACTGCGCCCATTGAATGACCGAGAAGAACATTTACATTCCCAAATTCACTTTCTATGAAGCTAATAGCATCAAGTAAATCCATCACATTCGTGGAAAAATTAGTGCTAGAGAAATCGCCCTCGCTTTCTCCCAATCCTGTGAAATCAAATCTAAAAATTCCAATATTATTTTTCGTCAACTCATTATCAACATTTACAATCAATTTATATTGCTTAGAGCAGGAAAAGCAATGAGCAAATATCCCGAAACTTTGAGGTTCCTTATCTTCAGGCAAATCTAATGTACCTGCTAAGGTAATGCCATTTCGATTTTTAAACTTTAAATCTATCTTTCTCATAATTATCTCCTTCTATTAAATGACTATTATTTATATACCAATTTATTCTGAAAATCAAACTTTTTAGTCTTGGAATAAGGGAACCATTTAGATGTTGACAATTATTGATAATGTGGTAGGATTATTGATAGTTAAGACAAATCTTTATGGAATATCTGGAGCCCTTATAGGACTCCTTTTTATTCTAAAAGCAAAGAAACCGGTCAATACAAACAACTAATAGTATCCGGAGGTAATAAAATGATATTAGTTTTAAATGATACCGCAACCGAAGCGGATATAGATAAAATCAAAGAAAAAATATATTCATCCGGCTTGGAAATTTATGAATTAATAGGACTAAATTATCATATATTAGGGATAAAAGGGGATATTAATTCATTAGATTTAAAAGATTTAGAAGAGAATAAAGCAATAGATAAGCTAATGCCAACCGAAGTTTCTCAGATGAAGTCTAGTAAGCTATATAAAACTGAAAACACAATAATTGACGTTAGCGACCAAAAAATAGGCGATAAAAAACTTGCAATCATAGCAGGGCCTTGTTCAGTAGAAAATGAGAATCAAATTTTGTCTATTGCACAATTTGTAAAGGAATCAGGCGCGAATTTTTTAAGAGGTGGTGCTTTTAAACCCAGAACCTCTCCATATAGCTTTCAAGGCCTTAGAGAAGAGGGATTGGAGCTTTTAAAGCATGCAAGAGAACTGACGGGTTTGCCAATAGTCACCGAGATCATGTCGATAAACCATATTGATAAATTTATAGATTATGTAGATGTCATACAAGTTGGGGCAAGAAATATGCAAAATTATGAACTGTTAAGGGAACTTGGGAAAACAAACAAGCCAATACTCTTAAAAAGAGGGATTTCTGCCACAATCGAGGAATTTCTCTTATCTGCTGAATACATTATGGCAGGTGGGAATGAAAATGTAATATTGTGTGAAAGAGGCATTCGCACATTCGAAAATTTTACAAGGAACACTTTAGATTTAAGTGCGGTAGTTGCTCTAAAAAAATTAAGCCATTTGCCAGTTATAGTAGATCCAAGCCATAGCACGGGGTTATGGTGGATGGTTGAACCTCTATCTAAAGCAGCAATATCGGCAGGAGCAGATGGATTGATGATTGAAGTTCACAATGAACCAGAAAAGGCACTAAGCGATGGGAAACAATCTTTAAAGCCAGAAAACTTTACTAAGCTAATGGAAAAATTAAAGGCACTTGCTAAGCTCGAAGGACGAGAAATTTAGCAGAATTAAAATTCAAATACAATTATGGAAAAGTGAGAAAAAATGAAAGTTATCAAAGTAGAAGCAAAATCGAACAAATACGATATAGCCATTGAAGATGGGCTGTTGAAAAATATTGGAGATGAAATAAGAAAAATTTACAATGGAAGAAAAATTGCAATCGTAACAGATAGCAATGTCTATGGAATATATGGAAGCACTGTGAAGAAATCTCTTGAGAAATCCAATTTTGAAACCTCTTTTATTGTTCTTGATCCAGGAGAGAAAAGCAAATCACTAGAATCTCTTCAAATTGTATATAATAATTTTGTCGATTTTGCTTTAACAAGAAGCGACCTTGTAATAGCATTAGGTGGTGGAGTGATAGGTGATATAACTGGCTTTGCAGCAGCAACATATTTGAGGGGAATTGCATTTGTTCAAGTCCCTACAACTTTGCTTGCCCAAATAGATTCGAGTATTGGTGGGAAGGTAGCTGTAAACTTGTCGCAAGGGAAAAATCTAATAGGGAGTTTTTATCAACCAAAAAAAGTGATTATTGACCCAGCGTTGTTAAATACACTTCCTGATGAGCAAATAAAAAATGGTCTGAGCGAAGTTGTCAAATATGCATGCATCAAGGATGTGGAATTTTTTAATTATTTAATGAAAATAAAAAACAAAAGAGATTTATTTAATGCTTTGGAATATATTATTTATACTTGCTGCAATATAAAAAAAGAAATAGTGGAAATAGACGAAAAAGACAATAACGAAAGAATGCTTTTAAATTTTGGGCACACTCTAGCTCATGCTTTAGAGAAGTATTTTGATTACAATATATCACATGGAGAAGCAGTAGCTATTGGGATGCACTATATTACAAGAAAAACTGAAGAGCTAGGCTATACTGAACAAGGTACAAGATGTAAATTAGAAGAGCTCTTGGAGAATTTTCACATAAGCTACAATCTACCAAATGTTGACATGGGAAAAATAAGAGAGTATGTATTGCTTGATAAAAAGAACTTGTCAGGAAATTTAAATTTTGTAATTCTTAGAAAAATTGGTGAAGCATTTATTGAAAGCGTTCCAATTGAGAGAATAAATTATTTTTTCTAAAGAGCAAAATTGCGTTTTAGAGAAATATTCATTATAAAAGAAATAAAGTGAAAAATGTAGTGTATATAAAAGAATATATTTTGTTAAGGTGCTATTATGAATAAAAATTTTGGATTGATTGGAGAAAATTTAGGACACACATATTCACCGTTTATACACAGTAGAATATTGAACAAATTAGACATCAAAGGACATTATGGAGTCTATGAAGTAAAAAAAGCAAATCTAAGAAATGTTGTTTCTGGCCTAAAAGCTTTGGGATTTAGCGGCGTAAATGTGACTATCCCGTACAAAGTAGATATAATAGATTATTTGGATTTGCTAAGTGAAGAAGCCACTAAGATTGGAGCCGTAAATGTAATAAAAATTGACAAAGACGATACTTCAATAGGCTATAATACTGATTATTATGGCTTTGGAATGATGCTTGGAAAATATGATGTTGAAATAAAGGATAAAAATATTTTAATACTAGGCACAGGAGGAGCGTCAAGAGCTGTCATTCAATATCTCATAGATAATAGTGTAGGGGATATTACAATAGCATCAAGAAATCCTGAAACAGCAAGTTTAAAATACAAAGGGCATAAGATAATCGGATATCAAGATATATCTGAAGTCACTGATTGCTCTATATTAATAAACACAACACCAATTGGAATGTTTCCTAATGTAAAAGAATCACCTATCAGCAGACAATATTTAAAGAATTTTAAATATGCTATAGATTTGGTGTACAACCCTTCTGAGACATTGTTTTTAAAAGAGGCAAAGGATGAAGGCCTAAGGGCAATTAACGGATTATATATGTTGGTAGCTCAAGCTGTAAAATCTCAAGAAATATGGAACGACATCTGCATCTCAGAAAACATTATAGACACAATCGTAAGAGATTTGTACAGTGAAATAGATAAAAGTCTGGAGGAAGTCAGATGAAAATAACTGTGATAAATGGACCTAATATAAACTTCTTAGGCATAAGAGAAAAGAACATATATGGAGTAAATACTTATGAGGAATTGTGCAAATTTATAAGAGAAGAAGCAAACAAACTGGGGGTAGATGTTAGCATCTATCAAGAAAATTCAGAAGGGGAGATTATAAACATTATCCAGAAAGCATACGGATCAACTGACGGAATTATAATAAATCCCGGAGCTTACACTCATTATAGCTATGCAATATATGATGCTATTAAATCAGTTGAAATTAATACTATCGAGGTTCATATCTCAAATATATACAATAGAGAAGAATTTAGGCGCAAATCAGTAATAGCACCTGCCTGTATTGGGCAAATTTCTGGATTTGGATTTCATAGCTATAAATACGCGCTAGAGGCACTATTAGAATGTAATCTACAATGAGAGTTGATAATCAACTCTCATTTCATTTGGGATAAAATCATCTCAAGCTTATTGATGAATAGGTCAAATATGTTATAATATAGACTGTATAAAATGGAGATGATGATATGAAAAAAAATAAAGAAAGAAAAATAATAAATTTTAAAAGCAAAATATCAGCTAATTTTTTTGTATTAAGCATAATAACTGTGCTGAGCTTTATTACAATGGCTTTGACTTTTGTATTTTCGAGAGCTGTTTGGGATATGGAAATGTTTATAAGCTACTTTCAAAGCCCCAAACTTTTACTATTGAATTTTCTTCCTATTTTTCTTTTATTTGCATTGATCTATTTAGTAACGAATAGATTGTATTTAGGTTATTTTATTTCGACGGGCTTGTGGGTCGCTTTTTCGATTATCAATAAATTCAAATTGACTTACAGAGACGATCCTTTTAAATTCATCGATATTCTATTAGTGAGAGAATCGATGGATATGGCGCAAAAATACCCAATAGTTTTTAGCCGAAATATGATAATAATGGTTATTGGAATAATAGCCATTACTGTGATGTTGTATTTTTTTGCAAACTACAAAGTCGATACGAAGAGAATTAGAATCACCAGTCTTATTTTCGTCATTTTATTGAGTTACTTTTTATTCGACAACACTTACAGCGACACGAAAGTATACGCAGAATTGGGCGATCAAACATTAATAAATCCTTGGTCAAAAACTCAGCAATTCCAAGCAAAAGGATTTGTGTACCCTTTTATTCACAGCATAAGGGAAGCATTTGAAAAAGAGCCTGATGGATATGACAAAGATAAAGCAAGAGAAATACTTTCATCATATGAGTATAACGACATTCCTGAAGAAAAGAAAGTAAATGTCATAGCGATAATGCTCGAGTCATATAGCGATTTTTCTAAATATGAATCAATAGTTTGGAAAGATGATCCATATAAATATTTCCACAAATTACAATTAGAATCTTACCATGGCAATTTAATAACTGATGTATTTGGTGGGGGCACTATTGAGACTGAGAGAAGTTTTTTAACAGGTTATCACAATCATCCAAGATACTATAAAGACACAAATTC
Source organism: Tissierellaceae bacterium (assembly GCA_018434075.1). GTDB lineage: Bacteria > Bacillota > Clostridia > Tissierellales > Tissierellaceae > Soehngenia. Next base: position 5,116 of record JAHDQA010000032.1, on the reverse strand, counting down.
ATTTGTATGGTATTTTGACGAACAGGGTTATTATACAGAAGCAATGCATCCTATTTACGGGTGGTTTTACAATAGAAGAAATGTAAATGAGTATTTAGGATTTCAAAACTTTGATTATTATGAGAATAAATATAGCAAAATAAGTGAATACTTCTTTATGGATTATGATTTCTTTGATTTCATAATAGAAGGATATGAAAATTCAACTAAACCTTACTTTAATTTTAGCGTGACATATCAAAACCATGGACCTTATTCAGATGAATATATAGAGGGGAATGACATTATAGAATTTAAAGACAGCTATGATAGAAAAGCTTTTAATATAGTAAATAATTATTTATCTGGTATAAAGAGAACAGATATTGCAATCGAGAAACTGATTGAATATTTTAGAAATCAAGAAGAACCTACAGTTGTTGTCTTATTTGGCGACCATAAGCCATGGCTAGGAAACGATGATATTGGCTATAAGATGCTAGGAATAGACATAGATATGAAAACTCCACAAGGAATGGTGAATTACTACGAAACTCCATACATTATTTGGGGAAATGACAGTGCTAAGGATGTATTTGGAGATGCGTTTAAAGGCGAAGGAAATACAATAAGTCCAAATTTCTTGATGCCGGAATTGTTTAATTTAATGGGTTTAAAAGGCAATGAATACATGCAGTATATAAATGATTTAAAACAATCTGTGGATGTGCTAAATAAAGTATATTATAAAGAAAATGGAGAATACACAAATAAATTAAACGATAGAAACCAAGAGCTATTAAAAGAATATATAAATGTTGAATTTTATTATTCACATAATTTCATAAAAAAAGACTAAACTTTCCAAGATAGATATTTACTAAGCAAGTAAATGTCTATCTTTTTTTTAATAAAATATTTCTTGCATACTATAAATAACAATGCTATACTCAATAAGAATAAAAATACTTTAAATCAGTCCCGTGAGGCTGGAAAGGAGAATAATTATGGTAGATAACGCAATTAAGAAGAGCTCTGCTTTTAGCTTAAGCATAGCCAACTTTAAAAAAGGGCTTTTAGCCATTCAGCATCTTATAGCAATGTTTGGAGCCACAGTATTAGTTCCAATTGTAACAGGTCTAAATCCGTCAGTAGCATTGTTTAGTGCAGGAGTTGGCACTCTCATCTTTCATTTCTGCACAAAGAAAAAAGTCCCCGTGTTTTTAGGCTCATCATTCGCATTTATCCCAGTTATTTTAACAGTTAAAGAACTATTTAATGGAGATCTAGCATACGCCCAAGGTGGGATATTCGTTGCTGGATTAATTTATGTCCTGATGTCATTGTTGATAAACAAAATTGGCATAGATAGAATACAGAGAGTGCTTGCACCGCAAGTAATTGGCCCAATGATAATAGTAATAGGGTTGAATCTATTGCCTGTAGCTTTGAATATGGCAAGCCAGAACTATACCATCGCAATAATAACCTTAGGGATAGCGCTACTTCTCAATCTATTCGGAAGAGGTTTTTTAAAACAACTGTCAATTTTGATAGGAGTAATCGCAGGATACATGATATCTTATAAAATGGGTATAGTTGATGCTGGCATAGTAAAAGAAGCATCTCTGTTTGCAATTCCAAAGTTTACACTTCCTAAATTCGACATCGGAGCAATAGCTATAATAGCGCCAGTTGTATTAGCAGTTTTCATGGAGCATCTCGGGGATATAACAACAAACGGTCAAGTTGTGGGAAAAGACTTTATCAAAGATCCAGGACTTAATAGAACTTTATTAGGTGATGGCTTAGCTACAGCTTTTGCAGCTTTAATTGGAGGCCCAGCTAATACGACATATGGAGAGAATACAGGAGTATTGGCCATAACTAAAAACTACGATCCATCAATTCTTAGACTAACAGCTATATTTGCTATAATACTTGCCTTCATATCTAAAGTCGGATCTATCTTAACAACGATACCGCAAGCAGTCATGGGTGGAATAAGCGTAATGCTGTTTAGCATGATAGCGCTAGTAGGAGTAAAGACGATCAAGAACAACAAAGTAAAATTCAACTTTTCAAATATATTGGTCATGGTTACTATCCTGGTGCTTGGGTTGTTCTCTACAAAACTTTCAGAGATATCTGGAGTGGTAATAGGCATACCAATATCAGAAACTGTGCAAATCACGGGATTAAGTTTTGCAGCTCTAGTTGGAATTGTACTAAATGTTACATTAAATAAATTGAACAAAGAATAGATTATATAAAACCATGGCAAAAATTCAAATTTGAACTATAAGGAGATGTCTTTATGACGCATCTCCTTTTAAATTGGACAAAACAGGGGGAAAAATATAAAATGTATGAGTAATATAAAAAAAGGGGGGTTCTAAAATTGTCAAATGTTATAGTGATTGGAGGAGGAGCCTCGGGAATTGTTGCAGCTATAATTGCAAGGAGAAATAATTCTTATGTGACATTGTTAGAAAGAAACGATCGTATAGGTAAAAAACTATTAGTAACTGGGAATGGGAGATGCAACTATACAAATGCTGACATGAGTTTAGACTATTTTCATAGTTCGAATAAGAAATGCATTGAGAATGTTTTAAAGATTTTTGACAGGGACAGCACTTTGGATTTTTTTGGGAGATTGGGAATTATGCCTAAAGTAGAAGAAGGAAAGATTTTCCCAATGTCCTTACAAAGTTCTAGCGTATTGGATGTATTGAGATACGAACTTGAAAGGCTCAATGTAAATGTAGTTACAGGGGCATATGTAACTGAAATATCAAAGAAAAAAGATTTTTTAATAAAAACCAAAACTGGTGAGACTTTTCATGCAGATAAAGTAATCATTGCAACTGGTGGAATGGCAATGCCAGTAAGCGGCTCAGATGGAAACGGGTACAAGTTTGGAAAAGAATTTGGGCACAGTATAAATACTCCAACTCCTGCACTTGTGCAGCTTAAATTGGAATCTGATAAATTAAAAGCAATGGATGGAGTTAAGTTTGAAGGGTCAGCAAATTTATACATAGATGGAGAACTAAATCGAAGCGAAAAAGGAGAGATACTATTTACTGATTATGGTGTATCAGGTCCACCAATTTTGCAACTTAGCAGAGAAGCTGTCAGGGGAATTAGTGAAAAGAGAAATGTGCAGCTAGAACTAAAATTATTTGATAAAAGCAGTGAAGAATTTACAAATTATTTGCTAAAAAGATTTTCATACATGCCAACTAAGACTATTGAATTGGGACTTATTGGACTTATAAATAAGAAACTCATTATTCCGATTTTAAAAGAGATCCACTTGGATAAAAATAAATTGGTTAAAGAATTATCAAAACAAGATGTTGATAAGCTTGCACATATTTTGACAGACTGGAGATTTAAAGTAATTGGAGACAAGGGATGGGGACAAGCTCAAACCACTGCTGGAGGCATATTGACACAAGATATCAACCCTGAAACTTTAGAGTCAAAGAAAGTAAAAGGGTTGTACTTTTGCGGCGAAATATTAGATGTTGACGGAGACTGCGGAGGCTATAATCTCCAATGGGCCTGGTCAAGCGGATATGTTGCCGGGTTAAATGCATCGAAATGATAGCTTTTAAACAATCGTTTAATTTGGTAAAAAATGTGTTACTATTAAATAGGATAGATTAGATGCCTTGTTTAAGGAGGAAATGATGATAGGTCTAAAGAATAATTTGAAGAAAAGACAAGATGAAAACAATCCAATAAGAGTATGTTTAGTTGGTGCTGGAATGATGGGAAAAGGGTTTGTAAGCCAAGTGACAAGAGTTGATGGCATGCAGACCTCTGTTGTTTGCAGCAATAAAATTGAAGACTGCTATAAAGCGTTGGAATTTGCTGGCATAAAAAAAGAAGATATAATTCATGCAAAAAACACGAAAGATATAGATAAAGCACTAGAACAAGGGAAATACGCTGTTACAGATGATTGGCAAATTGCGATTAAATCGGGTCTTGTTGATGTAGTGTTAGATGCTACTGGAGTACCTGAAACAGGAGCAAGTATTGCTTTAAATTCGATAAATGAAGGGAAACACATAGTCATGCTAAATGTGGAAGCTGACGTTGTAGTAGGCCCTTACTTAAACAAACTTGCAAAAGAAAAAGGAGTAGTTTACACAGGCTCTGCGGGAGATGAACCAGGTGCAGCCCTTGAACTGTATGATTTTGCTACAATAGCAGGATTTGAAGTTTTAGCGATTGGAAAAGGCAAGAACAATCCATTAAACTATTACATTACACCTGACATGGTCGAAGAAGAAGCAATCAGAAAAGGGCTTAAGCCACTTAGACTTGCATCCTTTATCGACGGAACTAATACAATGGTTGAATTGGCAGCCATGGCAAATGCTACAGGGTTTGTCCCTGATATAAGAGGAGGACATGGAGTAACAGCGAAAGTCGAAGACATGCCTAAAATTTATAGCTTAAAAGAAAATGGCGGCATACTTGACAAATATGGCATAGTAGATTTTACACATGGAATCGCACCGGGTGTATACGCTATAATAACAACTGACTTGCCAGTGGTACACAAGGAGATGCAGTTTTTAAAAATGGGAGAAGGACCAAACTATATATTATATAGGCCATATCACTTGACAAGTCTAGAAACGCCTATCTCAATCGCAAAAGCTGTTATACTTAATGAGCCATCCATAGTGCCAAAATCAAATCACCCATATGCCGAAGTCATCACTAGGGCAAAAAAAGATTTAAAAAAAGGAGAACACTTAGACGGCATAGGAGAATACACTGTATTTGGCTCAATTGATAGCTATGAAACAGCTAAAAAAGAAAATCTAGTGCCTATAGGTTTGATTAACAAAAAAGCCACTGTCACTAGAGATATAAAAAAAGGAGAATATCTAACTTACGAAGATGTCAATTTAGATAGTGAATCCACTTTATATAAGTTGAGAAAGCTACAAGATAATGACAACTAATAGTGTCAAGCACTTTTGAAAATGTCCCATAAATATTAAATTATTAGCACTAATTTTAGTAGAATTAGTGCTAAACTTATTTGATTTTGTTAGACAATTAAAATCTTGATTGCATGAACCCGTATATACACTAAAACAGGCTT
>JAHDQA010000135.1 GCA_018434075.1 Tissierellaceae bacterium | reverse complement strand
TCATTACACAAAATTTAGCAACATTAAAGGCTTAGGAGTCATAAATAATGATCCTAAGCCCTAGATTGTATTTTACTTAAGTTTATTCAGTTGTAAAACTAATTAATATTTTCTTCACCAACACCAGTTGACAAAGAACCATTATAAATCGCAGTCAAATGACTGCGATTTTTTTGTTTGTAATCAAGTTGTAACATAATTGTAACTCTTTAATAATATATTTACCATATAATATATACAGCATGTTAACAGAAAGGAGTAAGATATGAAAAAGAGAATCATTAGTTTTGCTTTATTATTAGTTATCATTTTGGCGGCAATGCCTTTGCCTTCAATAGCTGCAAATGCTACATTGCCTACTACAATTTACGAGAGGGTAGAGGAAACTCCTCTTTCATCAGGCACTACACATCAAAAGATTCAAAGATTTACTACGTCTGGTTGGATGCAAATAAACGTCATCAAAATAAATCTAACAGATGAGTACACTCAAGTTAAAGGAATGTATAATCCTGAAGGCTTAAGCTTAAGAGATACAGTCTCTAACATGGTTGACAAGACTGGCGCTATAGCCGGAATAAACGGTGATTATTTCAATTATAATCCAGTGCCAAACTCTTTAGGTACTCTTATAAATGACAGTGTTATGCTGTCCTCTCCTATTAGAAGTCCGTACAGCCTGCCTACTTTCTATATAGATTATAATAAAAATGCTTTCATAGACTATGTAGATCAAACTATGTCAGCTAAAAATTTAAGGACAGGCAATACCATTAACATAAGCACTTATAATAAAGTTTCTATGGATCAAACTGTTGTCACATTATTAGACAAAAATTGGGGGCCGAAATCTTTAGGAGGTACATATAATAAAGAATTAACTGAGGTCTTAGTTGTCAATGGAATAGTGACAGAAAAGAGATTAGGAGGAGAACCCTTTAATATACCGAAAGAAGATAACTCATATGTCTTAGCAGTAAAAAATCACCTGTTAAATGATCTAGAAGTTGGAGATGAAATAGAGTTAACCATAACAACCAAGCCTGATATCTTCAATATAAAGGCTGCACTGGGTGCTGGAAGCATAGTGTTAAAAGATGGAACAGTGACCTCTACAAACATTCAAAGCACAGGAGTACATCCAAGAACAGGTATAGGCATTAATAAAGACAATAACGTGGTTTATCTCGTCACAGTCGATGGAAGGCACAGTTCTTTTAAAGGCATTGAGCAAGCTATGCTAGGAGCGATACTCAAAGATTTGGGTGCATACAATGGTGTTAACTTAGATGGTGGCGGTTCTACTACCATGGCGCTTAAACCAAAAGGAACTTCAAAGCCTTATTTGGTGAATATACCGAGCGAAGGTAGTCAAAGACTAGTTGTCAATGGTCTGGGTGTATATTCGGATGCTCCAATTGGCGAATTGACATATATACAAATTATACCTAAATCTTCAAAGTTGTTTGCCGGTGGTGAAGTAAGTTTTACTGTAAAAGGTTTTGACCAGTATTACAACCCAATTGACATTGATAAGTCACAGCTTGTCTGGTCCACTTCAACTGCTGATTCTTACGTCGAAAATTTAGTATTTAGAGCAAACAGCAAGGGTTTAGTCAATATTACTTGTGATTATAACGGAATTAAAGGCACAGCAGATGTCGAAGTCTTAGGTGAAATAAAAGAGATCATACCATCTGTTGAAAAATTCAACATTTCTCCAGGTAATTCAAAATCACTTGGATCATTTGTTGGAAAAGATGATCAAGGAAAAACAGGAGCTTTAAGCCTTTCAAATTTAAGTTTTGAAGTGATAGGCGGCATTGGAGAGGTAAAAGACGGAGTGTTTTATGCTTCAAATACAAATGGCTCTGGTGCTATAGTTGTAAAAAGTCAAAATGCGGTTGCAAGCATATTAGTTTCTGTTGGCTCAACTCCTAATATTGTAAATTCTTTTGAAAAAGAAACAAATATAAAATTCGCTGGCTATCCCAACGATGTGACAGGAAGTGTGTCTTTATCAGGACAAGCTAAAGATGGCAGCAAGAGCATAGCTTTAAAATACGACATGTCAAAAGGCACAGGAACTAGAGTTGCATATCTAAATTTTACACATACTAAAAATGGGTACCCGTTAAGTGGAAATCCACCCAAGATAGGCATTTGGGTAAAAGGAGACAATTCAAATACTTGGCTTAGAGGTACAATAATAGACAAAGCTGGCAAATCATATGTGATAGACTTTGCTAAATCAATTGATTTTAGCGATTGGAAATACTTAGAGGCAAGTATTCCAAGTGGAGTAAGTTATCCAATAAATTTGCAAAGAATTTATGTAGCTGAAACAAATTCAGCAAATAAACCTTCAGGAACCATTCTAATTGATGCACTGACATCCTATACGCAATCTCCTTATATGACTAATGGGTATCCTAATTCGACAATAGTTTCTGACCCATTAGAAAAGAAAGTAGATGCAACCAGCGGCAGCAAGAAAATCTCAGTATATACAGAGCCAAAGATATCAGGAAACACGCTCATGGCAAAGATAATAGACACAAGTAGATTGAAGGGGCTAAAAAATTCACTTTCAACATCAAATATTGGTATAAGAATGGGGACAATGAGTTCAGGCTTTAAAAATGGCATTAATCACAGTGCTGTCATAGATGGAACAAAATCATATGGAAGTTCTAAAAATGGCGATGCTTACTTCATCACATTGAGATCTACAAAAGAAGGAATAAGAGCATTTGACAGCAGTCAATGGACAAAATTGATGAAAGATCTAAACGATAGGGCAGAGAATAATATAATAATCACACTCCCTGCTGTTTATACAAGTTTTACTGATAAGTTGGAATCAGAACTCTTACATGAGAAATTAAGTGAAGCAGCAAATAAAACAGGTAAAAGGATATTTCTCGTTCAAGTTGGAAACACTAGCAAAGCTGAATTAAAAGATGGAGTGAGGTATATAACTATCAATGATTCAAGTATATCAACTCCTGAAGGTTTAAAAAATTACTCATATGTGGATTTTGTATTTAACGGCTCTACAATTAATTACCAATTAGTTTTCCCATTTAAATAAGAGATGCTTAGAGCATCTCTTATTTTTATCTGTATCTGCTACTGTCATTTTGTTGTAAACTTTTATCCAACAAATTCAATGACTCTAAAGACTTCCCTGTGCCAATAGCTACACATTCTATTGGATTGTCTGCAATTCTAGCCTTAATTCCAGTTTCCTCTTCAATGAGCTTATCTAGCCCATAAAGTAAAGCTCCACCTCCAGTTAAATAAATGCCAAAACTGCTTATGTCAGCTGCTAATTCTGGTGGAGTCCTCTCAAGCACATAGTGGACAGCATCAACTATTTCTCTAACTGGCTCGTTCAAAGCTTCTAGCATATCATTTGATGAAATATTAATTGTCAGAGGAAGTCCATTTAATAAATTCCTACCCTTGACTTCTGCAAACTTCTCCTTCTCATATGGATAAGCACAACCTATTTCTTTTTTTAAATTCTCGGCAGTCATATCTCCAATCATCATATTGTATTTCTTTCTGATATACTTAACAATTGCTTCATCGCATTCGTCTCCCGCTATCTTTATAGATTTGCTTTCAACAATGCCCCCAAGAGAGATTACTGCTACATCTGTAGTTCCTCCCCCAATATCTACTATCATATTTCCACTGGGTTGAGTTATGTCAAGCCCTGCTCCAATAGCCGCTGCAACAGGCTCCTCTATTAAATAAGTCTTGCTTGCGCCTGCTTCAGCGCTCGCTTCCATGACTGCCCTTTTTTCAACTTCTGTTACACCACTTGGAACGCATATGATTATTCTAGGCTTTAAAATCATCTTCCCAATAGCTTTTTCAATGAAAAACTTAAGCATTCTCTGTGTTATGTCATAATCAGATATAACTCCATCTTTAAGCGGCCTGATAGCTACGATATTCCCGGGAGTCCTGCCAATCATTCTCCTAGCTTCTTCGCCAACTGCTAAAAACTTATTAGTATACTGGTCAATAGCAACTACGGAAGGTTCTCTCAACACTATGCCCTTTCCCTTAATATATACTAAAATGGAAGCAGTACCTAAATCGATGCCAACGTCAGCTCTTAGTGCGCTCATCAATATCATCTCCATTCATTCAAAATTCTTGTCTGTAAATATTTGCTCCTAGCTTTCTAAACTTTTCTTCAATTCTATCATAACCTCTGTCAATATGATATATTTCATCAATTATAGTCTTGCCTTCTGCTACTATTCCTGCCAATACCAATGCTGCCCCGGCTCTTAAATCAGTAGCTTTTACCTCTGCTCCAAAAAGTTTGTCTTTTCCTTCTATAGTGGCAGCTCTTTCAATTACTGTTATGTCTGCTCCCATTTTCTTTAGTTCTTCTACATGCATAAACCTGTTTTCAAATACTGTTTCAATCACTGTGCTTGTTCCCTCTAAAACTGTCATAAGCGCCATGAATTGAGCCTGCATATCCGTTGGAAACCCAGGATAAGGCATAGTTTTTATATCGATAGCTTTCAAATGATCGTTGCCTATTACTCTAATAGAGTCAACATCTTCTTCCACAGTGCATCCACATTCTCTCAATTTCGCAGATACCGGTTTCATATGGCTTGTGATGACATTTTCTATTATTACATCTCCTTTGCTTATTGCTGCCCCTAACATTAAAGTACCCGCTTCAATCCTATCAGGAATGATTGAATGCCTTGCACCGCCTAGATGTTGTACTCCTCTGATTTTTATTGTTGAAGTACCTGCTCCTCTTATGTCTGCACCTAATTTATTTAAAAAATTAGATAGATCAACGATTTCAGGCTCCATTGCGGCATTGTCTATGATAGTTTCTCCTTGTGCCATAGTCGCAGCCATCATTATGTTTTCAGTTGCCCCAACCGATGGGAAATCGAGGTAAACCATGTCTCCAATCAGTTTTTCAGTATGCGCAAATACATTATCCTCATTTTGAACTACTTCAGCGCCTAAAGCTCTAAAACCCTTTAAATGCAAGTCAATTGGTCTTGCTCCTATAGCACAGCCTCCAGGAAGAGAGTTTTTGGTTTTACCCAGTCGAGTTAGTAGTGGCCCCATGACCAAAAACGAAGCCCTCATCTTGTTCATGAGCTCGTATCTTGTTTCGAAGTTATTTAAATTCTTCGAATTTATCTTTATTGTATTTGTATCTAAATGGACAACTTCACTCCCTAAAGACTTTAGTACTTCACACATTATTTCAACATCTTTTAAATTTGGTACATCTTCCAATACAATATCTTCAGTTCCCAACAATGAAGCTGCTAAAATTGGCAATGCAGCATTCTTTGCACCGCTTACTCTTACTTTTCCATGCAATGGCGGGCTTTTCTCAACTACAATTTTCTCCAAGCAAATCTCCTCCAAATATATATAAATCGTTATTTTCAAATTTGTAATTATGTATATTATATCACTTATCAAGTGTCGCTCTATTTAGATAATTTATCCAATAATATGTCGACAATTCTCTCACTAGCTTTCCCATCTCCATATGGGTTTACAGCTTTTGCCATCTGTGTATATTCTTCATCATCGGTCAGTAGTTTCTTTAAATTTACATATACATTTTCCTCTTCTGTCCCCACAAGTTTTGCCGTACCAGCGATTATGCCTTCAGGCCTTTCTGTTTCATCTCTTATCACAAGCACTGGTTTCCCAAGTGCTGGGGCTTCCTCTTGAAGTCCTCCCGAATCTGTGACGACAATAAAACTCCTTGCCATTAAATTTGTAAAAGGCTCATATTCTAATGGTTCTATTAGATATATGTCGTCATCCTCTCTAAAAACTCTGTTGGCAATTTCTCTTACCTTTGGATTTAAATGCACTGGAAATACAACAACAGCACCTTCCACTTCGTCTACTGCTCTCTTAATGCCTTTAAATATGTTCTCCATCTTTTCTCCGATGTTCTCTCTTCTATGACTAGTTAATAGTATCACTTTCTTATTATCAAAATCAATTTGGCTTAATACTTCATCTTTAAATTCATAGTTTTCTTTAACGGTGTACTTTAGTGCATCAATAACTGTATTCCCTGTTATGAATATGTTCTTTTCGTCATAGCCTTCTCTCAATAAATTATCTCTATTTGAAGCCGTCGGTGCAAAATGAAAATTAGTAAGCACTCCAGTCAATTTTCTATTTGCTTCCTCAGGATAAGGTGAATAAAGATTGTGGCTTCTTAATCCCGCCTCTACATGTCCAATTTTAATCTTTTGATAAAATGCCGCTAACGCTCCTGCAAAAACTGTAGTTGTATCTCCTTGTATGAGCATTATGTCAGGTGATTCTTTTTTTACAACATCTTCCAATCCCTTTAAAGCATTTATTGTTATATCTGTGAGAGTTTGGCCTGCTTTAAATATATTAAGGTCATAGTCCGGTTCAATGCCAAATAAATTAATTACCTGATCTAGCATTTGTCTGTGTTGTGCAGTCACACAAATGACTTGGTCTACTTTTCTTCTCTCCAATTCTTTAATGATAGGTGCCATTTTTATAGCTTCTGGTCTTGTCCCAAACACTGTCATCACTTTCATTTGTCTTCCTCCTTTTTATCTGTACCTGTTGAAAATAAGCCTATCCTAGATGCTAATAGGACAGCGCATATGAATACACCAGCAGCTACAAAAAGAGCAACTTTCGAATTGATTCTAGAGACCAATATTGCGAAGAAGCTAAATATTGCCGAAATCAAATAGAGAATCAAAACTGTTTTTTTATGAGAATATCCATGTTCCAATAGTCTATGGTGAAGATGCTTTTTATCTGCTTCCATTATGGACTGCCCATTTATCAATCTTCTCAAAATCGCAAAAGTTGTATCAAAAATAGGGAGTCCCAACACAATTATCGGAACGACAAATGATATTGTGGCCACACTCTTCATTACACCCTCAATAGATATAATAGAAAGCATAAACCCTAAAAACAATGCACCAGTATCACCCATGAATATCTTCGCCGGGTTGAAATTATATGGCAAAAACCCTAGAGTTGCACCAGCAATAAGACTTGCTAAAGTAGCTGTGCCAAAATGACCATAAAGCGCTGCGACAACTATGAAAGAAAGACTTGATATAAACGAAACTCCAGCTGCAAGTCCATCTAATCCATCAATCAAATTCAACGTATTTGTAATCCCAACGATCCAAAAAAACGTCAGTGGAATGCTCAACCACCCTAGATATAATATACTGCCACTAGCTGAAAAAGGATTTGTCAAAAATTCTATTCTCACACCGAATTTTATCACTATTGAAGCTGCAATTATCTGGTACAATAGCTTTTCTTTAGCGGTAGTCCCTCTTAAGTCGTCTTTGATTCCAGCTAAAAACATGACTGTAGCGCCTACTATAATAGCTTTCATCTCTATCGACAGTGGAACAAACAGTATTATTCCTACTGTGACAGCGATGTATAAAGATACCCCTCCCATCAACGGCATCGGTTTCTTGTGCATTCTTCGGTTGTCTTTAGGAATATCTAAAGCTCCTATTTTAGGTGCAACTTTAATCATAACTGGAGTTAACAAAAGTGAAATTATAAATGCAGTAAAGAAAGCTATTATCGCTATGTTCATTTTCTTTTCTCCTAATAAAACTTATTTTGTTCCAAAAAGCCTATCCCCAGCATCACCTAGACCTGGTACAATATATGCGTGCTCATTCAATCTCTCATCAATAGCTGCTAAATATATATCTACATCTGGTGCGGCTTTTTGAACTACTTCTATTCCTTCAGGAGCAGCTATCAAGCAAACTAATTTTATACTTGTTGCGCCGCTGTTTTTCAAAATTTCAATTGCTGCAGATGCAGAACCTCCTGTCGCAAGCATTGGATCTAATAATATCAAATCTCTTTCACTTACATCTTGAGGTAGTTTACAATAGTATTCAACCGGTTTTAATGTTTCCGGGTCCCTGTATACTCCTATATGGCCTACTTTAGCTGCTGGTATTAAATCAAGCATGCCATCTACCATTCCTAGCCCAGCTCTTAGTATCGGTACCAATCCTACCTTTTTGCCAGAAATGACTGGCGACATCATCTTTGTGATAGGTGTTTCTATCTCTATGTTTTCAAGCGGAAAATCTCTAGTAACTTCATAAGCCATGAGTGTTGATATTTCTTTGACCAGTTCTCTAAATTCCTTGGATCCTGTATTTTTATCTCTAATTATTGTTATCTTGTGTTTTATCAATGGATGATCTAATAAAATTACTCTTGACATAACATTCTCCTTTCAAAATTTACTTAAAGTATTATAACATAGATTCTTCTATTTCACTAATCTTTTCTATCCTTCTCAAATGCCTGCCCCCTTGAAAAGTGGAATTTAAATAAGCATTCAAGATTTCCTTTGCCAAGTCTACCCCCAAAACTCTACCACCTAATGCTATCATGTTTGCGTTATTGTGTTCCATGCTCATCCTTGCAGAATATGTGTCTGAACAAAGGGCACATCTTATCCCCTTAACTTTATTTGCGGCAATTGAAATGCCTATACCAGTGCCACATATTACAACTCCTCTTTCAACTTCTTTGTTTACAACTGCCTCAGCTACTATTTTTCCATAGTCAGGGTAGTCAACTTTTGTCAAGTCATTTGTCCCATAATCTACAACTTCAATCCCCTGTTCAAGCATGTATTTTTTTAATTCTTCTTTCAATTCATATCCACCATGATCTGATCCTATACCTATTTTCATTCTCTCTCCTCCTGTAATTTCTCAATAAATTTATCAATATGATATTCTAGTTCTTCCATAGTTCTCTTATAGCCCGATAGGGATTCTCCAAATGGATCTTTTATGTCTCTTTCTTTGCCAGTTGCAACTTCGCTCAATAGTTTAATCTTATTAGAAAACATAGGGTAGTTTACAGACAACTGATTTTTTTGAGACTTTGTCATAACTAAAACTAAATCAGCCCAAGCTAAATCATCTGCGCTTATTTTCTTAGCTCTGTGTTTTGATATGTCTGCTATCCCTTTCATGGCAAGCAATGCATTTTTGCTTGGCAAGTCATTGTCTATTGCGTATATTCCTCTTGATTTTACCTCAATGTTTTTATTGAGTCTCTTCGCCTTGCTCTTTAAAATGCCTTCTGCCATAGGGCTGCGACATGTATTTCCTGTACAAACAAATAATACATTCATATTTATCCTCCAAATTTTAAGCTATATTCCCCCCGCTTGATTTTCTCAATCTGTTCATTATAGCAAGACCTATGCCTTCCTCTTTCACTCCTTCACATAATATCACATCTACGCCTAAATTATCTATCTGCCTTATATATTTAAATAAATTGTGAGCTATTGTCTCTAAATCTTTTATTGTACCTAAACTCAATATGATATCTGCATTGTATTTATCTAAATTTTCATCTACGGTAAGAATGCCCACTTTTTTATTTTCCTTAGTAAGTTTATCATACATTTCATTTACTCTTTGTGTCATGTCATTACTATATAAAAATAAAACAAGCTGAGCTTTTGGCGCGTAATGCCTGTACTTTTGCCCAGGTGCTCTGGGTTTTAGTATATCTTTTCCTTCTTTCAACGCTGGATCAAGTTCAACTTCTTTGAAATATCTTTCTAAATCATCAATAGTTATCCCACCAGGTCTTAGTATCATAGCTTTATCATTTGATAAGTCTACAACTGTCGACTCTAATCCTACTCTAGCATCTCCTCCGTCGATTATCAATGGAATTTTCCCATACATGTCTTCATATACATCTTTAGCACATGTAGGACTTGGCTTTCCAGATGTATTTGCAGATGGTGCTGCTATTGGCATGCCTAGTTTTTCAATGAGCTTTAGAGCTATTTTATTGTCTGGCATTCTTATAGCTACTGTGTCTAAGCCAGCTGTTATGACATCAGGCACATTTGGTTTTCTTTTAAATATTATTGTAAGTGGTCCTGGCCAAAACGCATCCATTAGCTTTTTTGCGTCTGGCGAAATATTTTCCGCAATTTCCTCAACCATTTCTACAGAACATACATGAAGTATTAAAGGGTTGTCTTGAGGTCTGTTTTTAGCTTTGAAAATCTTCTCCACGGCGTCTTTATTAAGACCAGCGGCGCCTAGTCCATATACTGTCTCGGTTGGAAAAGCTACTAAGTCATTGTTTCTCAACACTTCAACCGCTTCGTCTATCAGATCTTCCTCTGGATTTTGAGGATCGATTTTTATAATTTTTGTTTCCATAATAGTCCTCCATTTTTACATAAAAAAAAGGGGAAGTCCCCTTTTAGCTGATGTTTTTCAATCTTTCTGCTTGATCTGTGGTAATAAGAGCATCTATCATCTCGTCAAGATCACCATCAATAAAGTTGTTCAACTTGTATAGGGTTAAATTAATCCTGTGATCTGTAACTCTGCCTTGAGGGAAATTGTATGTCCTGATCCTTTCAGATCTATCTCCTGTGCCAACTTGCCCTCTTTTCATCTGAGCCATTTCTTCATTTTGCTCTCTAAGCTTCATTTCATAGAGCCTAGACTTTAATATTTTCAATGCCTTTTCTTTGTTTTTTAACTGGCTTTTTTCATCTTGACAAGATATCACTATACCTGTTGGTATGTGCGTAACCCTTACTGCTGAATCTGTTGTATTTACAGATTGCCCACCATTACCAGACGATCTGAACACATCAATCCTCAAATCTGATTGATTTATTTCTATATCTATGTCTTCTGCTTCTGGAAGTACTGCGACAGTCGCAGTAGATGTGTGTATTCTGCCGCTTGATTCTGTCTCTGGCACTCTTTGAACTCTGTGAACTCCAGATTCATATTTCAATCTTGAATATGCGCCTTTACCACTGATCATAAATATTACTTCTTTAAAACCGCCTATGCCTATTTCATTTGAGCTCATAAGCTCTACTTTCCAGTTGTTTCTTTCGGCATATCTCACATACATTCTGAATAAGTCGCCAGCAAATAGTGCAGCTTCGTCTCCTCCCGCACCTGCTCTAATTTCAACAATTACATTTTTATGATCATTTGGATCTTTTGGCAGAAGAAGTATCTTTAGTTCTTCTTCTAAAGACTCAACTTTGCTCTCCAATTCTTTTATCTCTTCCTTTAAAAAGTCTCGAGTTTCCTCATCGATCTTCTCATAGAGCATTTCTTTTGCCGTTTCTAAATCTTCTTTTGTTTTTCTATATTCTTCATATTTATTAACAACTGGCTCTAAATCAGCCTGTTCTTTCATAACTCTTTGCCATTCTTCTCTATCTTCATTTATGAGATTAGGATCCATAGCTTTTTTATTTAATTCTCTATACTTAGACTCTAAAAAATCTAGCTTTTCTAACAATTTACATCCCTCTTATCTTAACAAAAATTATACACACAATTATCCATGATAATATTATATTTTAAATTTTACTTTTTTTCAATATTAAAGGTTTACTTAATTTTAAAACAGTTCATGACTACAGAAATCATTCCCCCAGCTATGATTATTATTACAGGACTTATATCTAAAAACCCTACTAACACAGCTACTATTACAGCTATGACTATTCTTTTGCTTAAATTATCTCCTTTTTTTAGCATTCCAATAACACTAGATAAAATAAGTGCTGCAACGGCAGGTCTTATTCCAGAAAAAATCTGATCCACAATGGATAAATTCTTAAAATCATTGAAAAATATTGCTATGATTAGAATGATCAAAAAAGAAGGCAATACAGTTCCCAAAAGGCAACTTAAAGCACCTATTAATCCTTTTATTTTGTATCCTATGAATATGCTTGTATTTACCGCTACAGGGCCGGGAGAAGCTTGGGCTAAAGCAAGCATATCAGTGAATTCTTCATCGTCGATTAATTTTTTATTTTCTACAATCTCTCTCTCCATGATAGGTATCATTGCATACCCTCCACCAAAAGTAAAAGCTCCTATTTTAAAGAAAGTGATGAATAAATTTAATATTATTTTCAAGTCTTTTCCTCCTTAGTAGAGAATTATCCCGAGTAGTCCAGCAATTAATATGCACAAAATAGGATTGATTTTTTTTATATACACTAATATGAAAACCAATATGGAAATGAAGACTGCTTTAATATCAGCAATTGTATTGTTAAATACGCTTATGAAAGCAGCCAATATCAGTCCTGCTACTAAAGGCCTTATCCCTTGAAAAATCCATTCTACAACTTTATTGTTTTCAAATTTTGAAAGCACATAAAATATAAGGCTTATGACTATAAAAGAAGGCAGCACAACTCCAATCGTGGAAACTAATGAACCTAAAACTCCTGCAATCTTAAACCCAATAAAAGTAGCAGAATTTATAGCTATGGGACCTGGAGTAATTTCAGATATAGCTAGTATATCTATATATTCTTTCGCATTAAGCCAACCGTGCTCATATATAACTACATCTTCAATATAGGGAAGCATAGCATATCCTCCCCCAAAGCTAAAAGCACCAATCTTAAAAAAAGATATGAATAAATCCAACAATATAGGCATAACCCCACCTCTAATCTTTATGCGCCACAACTACTCTGTCTCTTTTTTCTAAATCTTTAATAATTGAGATATCTCTATAACCTAAATCATCAAGTATATTTCTAACACTCTCTCCTTGCTTTAAACCTATCTCAAATGCGAGTAAACCTCCAGTTTTAAGAAAATACCTTGCATCAGCAGAGATGCTCTTATAGTACTCAAGTCCGTCATCTCCGCCAAACAACGCAATTTGTGGTTCATATTGAACTTCTTTTTGCAATTCCTTCATTTCCTCTCTATCGATATATGGAGGATTTGAAACTATTATGTCAAATTTTTCTTTAATGGGTTTGTTTAAAAAAACTTCGAATAAGTCACTTTTAAGCAAAGTAACATTTGAAACGTTTAAATTATCTTGATTTTCTTTTGCAATTTTCAAAGCTTCTTCTGATATATCCACTCCAATTAATTCACCATTTGGACAATTTTTAGCGATCGAAAGAATTATAGCACCGCTTCCGACTCCTATCTCTAAGAGTTTATAATTCATTAAATTATTGTCATTGATGTAATCTATGATATATGAAACTAATATTTCAGTGTCAGCACGAGGAATGAGCACTCCTTCTCTCACTTTAAAGTTGTAGCCGAAGAACTCCACTTCTCCTAACAGATACTGCAGAGGATAGCCGTTTTTCCTCTTATCTATTAACAAAAAATATTCATCTTGCAAACTTTCTTCTACTTGTAGATCTCCATGAGCATAGAGAAATGATTTGTCGACGTTCAATAATTTTGACAATATGACTTGTGATTCTAAACGAGGATTTGAGTTTGGATTTTGTTTTAACAATTCCGTTCCCTTTTTCAGCAACTCTTTTATTGCCACAAGTCTTCCTCCTTATTCTCAGGAATAACTGCCTCCAATGCTTTTATGGCAACTTCAATTTGTGAATCGTCTGGTTCTTTTACTGTCGCGTATTTTTGTATTAATAATCCAGGATAAGAGAGATAATAGCAAAATTTAGAATTGCTCTTGCCAATAAATCTATTTATCTCGTAGGAAATGCCTGCTATCACTGGCAACATAATAATCCTCGTGACAATTCTCATGATTGGATTTGGCCAACCGAAAAATGACAATACCACTATGCTAACAATCATTACCATAAAAAGAAAACTCGTTCCGCATCTTGGATGCAATATTGAATATTTCTTAACATTTTCGACAGTGAGCTCCTCTCCGTTTTCGTATGCATGTATGCTTTTATGTTCTGCACCATGGTACTCAAAGACTCTTCTTACATCTTCCAGCTTTGAAACCCAGACCACATATATGAAGAAAATGAAAATCCTTATCAAACCTTCGATTAGATTTAATAAAACTGAACTTTCTACTCTCTTAGTGAAGAAGTTCGTCAAAAAGTTCGGAAGAATCATAAAGACAACGACAGCAATAGCAATAGACAAAAATACTGTCAATCCCATTGCGACATCATCTGACTTTTCTTTGAATATTCTATTGAAAAGGCTCTCTTTTTCTTCTACTTTTGTATCATTTGGATTCTCATCAAAAAATTCAGCAGAATACATCAAAGCGCTCATTCCAACTTTTAGTGAATCTACTAAGCCCAACATTCCCCTTATTATTGGCAATGAAGCAATTTTATTTTTCTTGTTGAGCGGCAAAGATTTCTCTACTTTTAAGTCAATATCTCCATCAGGTTTTCTAACTGCAATTGAAACTTTTTCAGGGCCTCTCATGAGGATGCCTTCGATCAAGGCTTGTCCACCTATCGAAGTCTTGTGAATTGGTTTAGATATCACATTTATATTTTCAGACATTTTATTCTTCCCCTCTAAAAAAATAAGGTTAGATGCACACGCAGCTAACCTAGTCTTTGAGAAATTAGTCGATATTGTATTTCTTCTTAAATTTCTCTACACGTCCACCTCTTTCAACAAGCTTTTGTTTGCCTGTAAAGAATGGGTGGCATTCTGAACAAATTTCTACTCTTAGCTCATCTTTTGTTGAGCCTGTTGTAAAAGTATTTCCACAAGCACAAGTGACTGTTGCTTGTTTGTATTCTGGATGAATATTTGGTTTCATTCTTTTCACCTCTCTTCGAAGAGTTTCGTACATTTAACTCTAAACATCAGCTAAATTATTGTACCACAAAAATTTATTTATTTCAACTATAACCAAATTTTATTTCTCATTTCTTCAATAAATTCTTCATTGGTCTTCGTTGATACAATTTTGTTTATTAAAAATTCGGTTACCTCTTGAGTAGATGCATTCCCAAAAGCTTTTCTCATAGCCCATACTGTTTCTAATTCTTTTTGGCTCATCAGAAGTTCTTCTTTTCTAGTACCTGATTTGTATATATCTATAGCAGGGAATATCCTCTTTTCAGATAACTTTCTATCTAGGTGAATTTCCATATTTCCTGTGCCCTTGAACTCTTCAAAGATTACATCGTCCATTCTGCTTCCTGTTTCAACTAAAGCTGTAGCAAGTATAGTGAGGCTTCCACCTTCTTCTAAATTTCTTGCTGCTCCGAAAAATCTCTTAGGTTTGTGAAGTGCTCCTGGATCAAGCCCTCCAGATAGAGTTCTTCCAGTAGGAGGAATACTTAAATTATAAGCTCTTGCAAGTCTAGTTATGCTATCTAAAAGGATCACTACATCTTTCCCATGCTCTACAAGTCGCTTTGCTCTTTCTAAAACCATTTCAGCAACTCTCGTATGATTTTTAGGAAGTTCATCAAAAGTTGAGTAAATAACTTCACCCTTAACAGACCTCTTCATGTCTGTTACTTCTTCAGGTCTTTCATCTATGAGCAAGATTATCATTTCCACTTCAGGATGGTTTTTTGCAATCCCGTTTGCTATCATCTTTAGAAGAGTTGTCTTACCTGCTTTTGGAGGGGAAACTATCATACCCCTTTGGCCTTTTCCAATAGGGGCAACCAAGTCTATTATTCGGGTAGCGTATTCTGTAGGACTTGTTTCGAGTCTTAATCTCTCATTAGGATAAATTGGAGTTAAGCTTTCAAAGTCAGGTCTGTTGATTGCTGTGGCAGGAGGCATGTCATTAACCGCTTTTACGTATAATAAAGCGCTGAATTTTTCCCCTTGTTTGGGAGGCCTTGTTATCCCAGTTATTTTGTCTCCAGTCTGAAGATGAAATCTTCTTATTTGAGAAGGGGAGATGTATATATCATCATCCCCCGGCATATAGTTTTGGCGTCTTAAAAAACCATATCCATCTGTATGAAGCTCTAGTATTCCTTCTGCTAAATCAATATCCTCTAGTTGCTCCATTTCAACACTTGCATTTTCAGATAGATCTTCTATATCCATGTCTTTTATGTCTATTTTGACGTCTTCTTTAGTTTCATCTTCATTTTCTAATCCGTCATCAGCCACGCCATCGTATATATCCAATTCTTCAAAAGAATCTTCATAAGGATCTTTCCCCATAATTAGGTTTATTAGCTCTTCCTTCTTGTATTTATAGTAGCCTGGGATATTGTATGCTTTTGCAATTTCTCTTAATTCTTGTAATTTCTTACTGTATAAAATATCCTGATCCAAGTTCACACCTCTTAACTATTATTTTGCATATCCAGGTTTTTTATCGAGTTGATGTATTGATTTTATAAATCTTACAGTACCTGTTTCTGCTCTTAACACTAATGTTTCAGTAGTCGCTTTGTTGTTGTCTAAGTACTTTACTCCTGCCAAAAGTTCGCCATAAGTAACTCCAGTTGCAGAAAACGCTACTTCATTTCCTTTTACTAAATCATCTATATAGTAGACCTTATCTAAATCTACTCCCATTTTTTTGCATCTTTCTATTTGTGCTTCATCTTCGGGCAGCAATATTCCTTGGATTTCTCCTCCTAAACATTTGAGTGCACATGCCGCTAATACTCCCTCTGGTGCTCCTCCGCTGCCTAATAATATATCCACATTTGCTTCTTCAAAACAAGTATTCATAGCCCCTAAGACATCACCATCAGTTATGAATTTAATTCTAGCACCAGCTTCTCTTATTTCTTTAACTAGATCTTTGTGTCTTTCTCTATCCAAGACACATACAGTGACCTCTGATACATTTTTATTGAGAGCTCTTGAAACATTTAATATGTTCTCTTTAACAGAAGCCTTGATGTCAATTACCCCTTTAGCCTTTGGGCCCACAGCGATTTTGTTCATGTACATATCTGGGGCGTTGAGTAAACACCCTCTTGGTGCGACTGCTACAACAGATATAGCATTCGGATACCCATTTGCCACAGATTGTGTGCCGTCCAGTGGATCGACTGCAATATCTACCTTCATGCAGCCTTCAGTTGAGTGACCTATTTGTTCACCGATATATAGCATAGGAGCTTCATCCATTTCACCTTCTCCTATTACTACAACTCCGTCGATGTTTATCGTGTCAAACATTCTTCTCATCGCATCGACCGCTAACTGATCTGCCTCATTTTTATCTCCTCTACCCATGAGTTTTGCACTAGCTAGTGCAGCAGCCTCAGTTACTCTGGCTAAATTAATCGCAAGACTTCTATCCATTTTTCTCCCCCTTATTTAGTTTTAACTCCTTCCCAGTCCTTTAAGAACCTTTCAATACCACTATCAGTCAATGGGTGATTTAACATTTGCAAGAATACTTTATAAGGTATCGTAGCAATATGTGCTCCAGCTTTAGCTGATTCTATTACATGCATCGGATGCCTTATGCTTGCAGCAATTACCTCCGTTTGAATTGAATAGTTGTTAAATATTTGAACTATATCTTTGATAAGTGGTATTCCTTCTGTACTTATGTCGTCAAGCCTTCCGATAAATGGGCTTACGAAACTAGCTCCAGCTTTTGCAGCCAAAAGAGCTTGATTAGGAGTAAATACAAGGGTTACATTAGTCTTTATGCCCTCTTTTGATAAAACACTTACTGCTTTCAATCCCTCTTTAGTCATTGGTACTTTAATTGTGATATTCTTGTGGATTTTTGAAAGCTCCCTTGCCTCTTTTAGCATGCCTTCTTTTTCGAGTGAAATCACCTCTGCACTTATAGGTCCATCTACAATCTTTGTTATTTCTTCAACAACTTCTTCAAAAACTCTTCCTTCCTTGGCAATCAAGCTTGGATTGGTCGTTACACCGCTTAGCACTCCCCAACTATTGACTTCTTTAATCTCATCAATATTTGCCGTGTCGATAAATAGCTTCATAATTATTCTCCTTTCAGTGGATATTAATAGAGCAATTTAATTTAAAACGACCTGCATATAAAAAAGGAATAATATGTGATTAAATACGAGCGCCCTATATACAAGCCTATAGAAAAGATAATTGATACTAAGAATTCTTAGTATCAATTATATCACATCTGTTTAAAATGTTTAAGCGTTTAATGGTTTTAATCCTAATATTTCTCTAGCTTCATTTGGAGTAGCGATTTCTCTTCCCAATTCTTTAGCGATTCTTACAACTTTTTCAACTAATTCACCATTGGATTTTGCTAAAACTCCTTTTGAAATATAAGTATTGTCTTCAAACCCAACTCTTACATGTCCACCCATTACTATAGCTAATGCTGCCATAGGAAATTGATTTTTGCCAATGCCTGCAACTGTCCAAGTAGATCCTGCTGGAATTGAGTCAACAAGAAATGCTAAATCTCTAGCAGTAGCTGTCATTTGCACTCCTAAAACAAAATCAAAATGCATTGGTGCTTTTATAAAACCTTGTTTATGATATTTTATAGCATAATCTACCATTCCCTTGTCAAAAACTTCTATCTCGGGTTTTATATTTCTTTGATTCATGATAGTTGCGAAATTTTTAATTGTATTTTCCGTATTTACAAATATTTCATCTCCGCCGAAGTTCAATGTTCCACAGTCAAGAGTTGCCATTTCAGGATACAATTCAGTTGGTTGAAGCCTTTCTTCATCAGTCATGCCAACTGCGCCACCAGTTGATGGCTGGATAATTACATCAGGACATTTTGCTCTTATTGCATCCATGCATTCTTTAAACCTTTCTTTTCTTTGAGTTGGAGTTCCATCGTCTTCTCTGACGTGAAGATGAATAATGCTTGCTCCAGCTTTGTATGCACTTTCTGCTTCTCTGGCTATTTCCTCTACTGTGTAAGGAACACTTGGATTGTTTTCCTTTGTTACTTCAGCTCCACAAATTGCAGCAGTTATTATAAGTTTATCCATTATAATCACCTCTTATTTTCTTTTTTTATCTTTTGGCACAACGCAAGTTCCTTCTGCTATGCATACAACAATAGGCTCTTCCAATACATCGCATGCCGAATCATTTATGTCAGGTCTAGCTTGAATTACTTTTCTAGCTTCAAATTTCATCTTTCTTGAAGTGTTTCCAACACTTACTATCTCTCCGTATGCTTCTATATAATCCCCTGCGAACACAGGAGCTTTGAATTCTACTTTATCGTATGCCACAAATAATCCTTCATCGCCATCTTGTCTTATTAGTAGTTCAGTAGCTACATCTCCAAAGAGGCCTAGCATTCTTGCTCCATCGACTAAATTCCCGCCATAGTGTGCGTCATGTGCGCTCATTCTCATTCTTATCATAGCTTTTTCCATAATAATTCCTCCTATTATTTGATCTTTGTCTTAATTATAACATATAGAAAACGTTTCTTCTAGATGAATAAAATTTACTGATATTTAGAATTTTCGTAAACATTTTGTAACTACTTACAGCTCTAAGTATGATAAGCTAATTAAAAGATCAGGAGGTGTTTTATTCTGGATGAAATAATAATAACCAAAAACTTAAGAAAAGTATATAAAATGGGCGATGAAAAGATAATTGCCTTAAATGATGTTAATCTCGAGATTTATAGGAAAGAAATTGTCTGTATAATTGGCGCTTCAGGTTCTGGAAAAAGTACGTTGTTAAATATGATGGCAGGGCTTGAAAAACCAACAAAGGGTGAAATAATTGTCAATAATATGCATTTAGAAAAAATGAACGAAAAACAATTGACTAAATTTAGACAGAAAAACATTGGATTTGTGTTCCAATCCTACAATCTTATACCAACTCTTACCGCATTAGAAAATGTAAGCTTAGTCCTTACCTTTAGAGGAGTCCCGAGAAAAGTTCGAGAAAAAAAGGCTACAGAAATGCTCAAAAATGTAGGATTAGGTAAAAGGTTACATCACAAACCATCTGAAATGAGTGGAGGTCAGCAGCAAAGAGTGAGCATCGCAAGAGCTTTTGTCGGAAACCCAAAGATCGTCTTTGCAGATGAACCCACGGGAAACTTAGACACAAAGACCTCATTTGAAATAATGGATCTAGTGACAAATATGGCGAAAGACTTAAATCAAACTTTAGTAATAGTAACTCATGACAATGAAATCTCAAGCTATGCGAATAGAATATTTCACATGAGAGACGGAAAAATCGAAAAGGTAGAAGAACTACCACTTAAAGGAGATGTTGTCAATTGAAAAGAATAATCAGCTTAACACTTGTCTTAATTTTTATTTTAATTCCACTTTCTGATTTATCATATGCATCAGTCGTCATACCAGCTCCAAACATCACGATAAAAAATCAAGATATGCCTGAACTGCAAGCTGGTAAAGTAAATACTATAAAACTACAACTTGAAAATATAAGCTCAGCATCAAATATTATATGCACTCCTCAGATTGGTGAGGGTACACCATTTTTGCCGAGCAACATAACTGAAAGCATTGCAATAACAAATCCTTATCAACCATTCGAATTAAAATTAAATGTGCTTCCAAACACCGAAGCTGGAATATATCCTTTGAAATTAAACTTTCAATATGATTATGTGACAAGCGCATCTTCTGGCAGTGTCACTATTGAGCATGGAAGTAGAGATATAACAGTATATGTAAAGATAAATAGTGCAGCTGTCCAACCAAAGATCTTAGTTACTAAACTCACTACAAACCCTCAATTCATAGCTAAAGGACAAAGTTTCCAAGCAAGCATATTCTTTCAAAATATTGGAGATGCAGACATATCAAACATAACTACTAAATTATCAGGTCTAAGCAAAGATACTATATTTTTAGAGTCAGGCTCTGATGCAGGATTTATCAAAAGCATAAAAGCTAATGGCAATGGATATATCACTTACAACTTAAAAGCAGCATCTACAGTAGCAAGTGGAACTTATGAATTGGAGATAACTTTTAAATACAATGGAATAGAGGAAACTCAAAAAGTTTATGTGACTATAAGCCAGTCCTCTACGCAATCCTCAAATGTAGTTATAAAAGACATGGTATTTGACACTAAGCAAATAACGCCTAATGACAATTTCCAAGTCAGCTTTAATCTATTGAATTCAGGTCCAATATCGGCGTCAAATATAATAATAAAAGCAGAAAGCCAAGATCCTCAAGTAGTTCCTAAAAGCACTTCAATAATAAAAATAGATAGTTTAAAATCTGGAGAAAGCAAAAATATTAGATTTTTATTCTCTCCGACACAAGATGCAATAACTAGAAATTATCCAATAAAGATAACTGTAGAATATCAAGATATGTACAGCGGAGCAGAAAAATATACATTTGAACAATATGTAGGATTGAATGCATATGTTGCAAGCAAACCAGGCGAAGATGATACTCCAAAGGGAAAGCCTAAATTGATCATAGATAAATACAGCTTTGAGCCTAAATTAGCAAAAGCTGGTCAAAATTTTACAATGAGTTTGTCATTCTTCAATACAAATAGCACAAAGACAGTCAAAAATATAAAAATATTCTTGACTGCAGATACTGTTACAAATCCGAACACTCAATCTTCTGGCGGAAGTGTATTTACTCCTGTCGATAGTTCAAATACTTTCTACATAGACTCCATTGCACCTAAAGGAAAAGTGCAAAAAAATATTGTGATGTTCACTGTTCCAGATGCACAGGCAAAAACTTATACTTTGACTGCAAATTTTGAATATGAGGATGCAAATGGAAATGAATACACAGCAACTGAATTGATTGGCGTCCCTGTTGTACAAGAGTCAAAGCTTGAAATAGGGGAATTGGGATATGTACCTGAAGCTTATGTGGGTCAATCAACACCAATATCTGTCGAATTTTTCAACACAGGCAAGGTCACATTGTACAATATGATGGTAAAGCTCGAAGGAGATTTTCAAACAGAAAATGGCCAATATTTTGTCGGAAATTTTGAATCAGGAAGTAGCGAATACTTTGAAGGTTATGTAATACCAAACCAAGCTGGTGAATTAAAAGGAGCATTAGTCTTTTCATTTGAAGACTCCACAGGTCAAATGCAAGAGATGAGAAAGGAATTTACTCTTAATGTCATGGAGATGGCACCTCAACCAGAGTTTCCCGAAGAGCCACCTATCGAAAATAACAATGGCGGAATAAATAAGTGGGTTTGGATTGGACTGGGTGCTGCAGCTCTAATTGTAATCGGAGTGATTGTCCATAAGAAAAGAAAATCCAAAAAAGAAATAGAGGATATAGAAATAAATGAATAGCATAGATCTCATTTATATGGGAATTAAAAACCTGTGGAGAAGGAAATTAAGGACATTTCTTACTGTTCTAGGAGTAATAATAGGTGCTTCATCTATCATTGTAATGCTAAGCATTGGCTTTGGATTAAGCCAAGCTTTTGAAGATCAATTATCCCAATGGGGAAGCTTAACCACTATAAATGTATATCCGAAATGGTCAGATCCAAGCATGCCAACTACGGGAAATACTCAAGTGTATCTAAACGATGAGGCAGTCACAAGCTTTAAATCGATATCTCATGTTGTCGCTGTGAACCCTATTGTTGAAACATATGGAACAGTGATAGATGGCAAATACATTTCAAATCTTCCAATTCGAGGAATTGATCCGAGCATAATGGAAGACTTTGGGTTTAAAATAGCTGATGGCAGGTTACTAGAGGAATCTGATGAAATGACAGCAGTCCTTGGAGGCCAAGTTGCAATGAGCTTTTACGATCCCAAAGCGAGAGTTTGGAGAGAACCGAAAGTGGATTTAATGAAAGACAAATTAGTCATCACATTAAACCCTAATTATGGATGGTCTGACCCTAATCAGGAAACAGTCAATTACAAGTCATATAAAATCAAAGTCGCAGGAATATTGACCGAGGACAATTACGAGTACAGTTACGCAGTTTACATGCCAATGGCTGATGTAAAAAAGATGATTAAAGAAAAAGAAAAGGCTGAAAATGCAAAGCCCAGTGCTAACAAAAGCAAAGATGAATATCAAAATATAACTGTTAAAGTTGACGATATGGACAATGTCAAAGATGTTCAAGACCAAATAAAAGCGCTAGGATACGAAGCATACAGTTTAAATGAGCAATTGGATTCCATGAAGCAAACTGCAAGGTCTATACAGCTCGCATTAGGTGGCATTGGAGCTATATCGCTATTAGTTGCTGCAATTGGAATAACCAACACAATGGTAATGAGCATATATGAAAGGACAAAAGAAATAGGGATAATGAAAGTAATTGGAGCCTCAATAAATGACATAAAAAGATTGTTTTTGTTTGAATCAGCCATGATTGGTTTATTAGGAGGGATACTCGGAATAGGAGTAAGCTATTTATTGTCTTTCCTAATAAATAAATTCGGAGGAAATTTTGGAAACTTTATGGGTACAGGCATGAATAGCAAAATTTCAATCATACCGATATGGTTAGTATTCGCAAGTCTTGCTTTTTCAGCACTGATTGGTGTTATATCCGGATATTACCCAGCAAGAAGAGCTATGAATATATCTGCAATAGATGCTATTAGAACAGAATAAGCCGGATCTAACGATCCGACTTATTTTTTTCTCTGTATTCTAAACTGGCTTTAATGAAGTCTTTGAATAAAGGATGACTTCTAGTTGGCCTTGATTTAAACTCTGGATGAAATTGAGAGCCGATAAACCATGGGTGATCAGCAATTTCTACCATTTCTACTAATCTGCCGTCTGGAGAAAGTCCTGAAAAAACCATTCCCTCATCTTGCATTGGTTTTCTAAATTCATTGTTGAATTCATATCTATGTCTGTGTCTTTCATATATTATTTCTTCATTGTATATATCTCTCGCTTTTGTGTTTTCCATCAATCTACAAGGATACACACCCAATCGCAAAGTGCCGCCTATTTTATCAATGTCTTTTTGATCAGGCATTAGATCTATGATTGGGTATTTAGTATCTTTATCAATCTCTGTACTATTTGCATTCTCTAATCCCAATACGTTTCTCGCAAATTCTATCGTCGCAAGCTGCATACCTAAGCATATGCCAAAATAAGGCACTTTATTTTCCCTTGCGTATCTTATAGAATTTATCATCCCCTCTATTCCTCGATCGCCGAAGCCTCCAGGAACAATTATTCCATCATATCCGCCTAATATAGCGTCAACGTTTTTATCATTTATCTCTTCGGAAGATATCATGTCAATGAAAACTTCTGCGTCATTGTAAATCCCGCCATGATTAAGTGCTTCGATAACAGAAAGATATGCATCTTTTAATTCCACATATTTACCAACTAATGCGATTTTTACTTTTTTATTTAAGTTTTTAACTCTGTCGACAACTTTGTTCCACTCAGTTAAATCTAGTTTTTGACAATCTAAATTGAGGTGTTTAACCACCAATTCTCCTAGTCCTTGGTTTTCTAGCATTTGAGGGATTTCATAAATACTCTCAACATCACCATTTTCTATTACTTCGTCTGCATCTAAGTCACAGAATAGAGCTATCTTTGCTTTCAATTCTTTACCTAGAGGTTTTTCAGTTCTGCAAATAAGTGCATCTGGCTGAATTCCAATACTCCTAAGTTCTTTCACGCTGTGTTGTGTTGGCTTAGTCTTCAATTCGCCAGCTTTGCTTAAATAAGGTACCAATGTCACATGTATATACATTACATTTTCTTTCCCAACATCGTATTTTATCTGCCTGATAGCTTCTAAAAATGGTAATGACTCAATATCTCCTACTGTTCCCCCGACTTCTGTTATTACCACATCAACATCTCTATCTTTAGATGCTCTGATTATTCTTTCTTTTATTTCATTGGTAATATGCGGTATTACTTGAACAGTTCTTCCGTTGTATTCTCCATTTCTCTCTTTATTTAATACTGTCCAATAAACTTTCCCAGTAGTAACACTGCTATTTTTAGTTAAGTTTTCGTCAATAAACCTCTCATAATGCCCTAAATCAAGATCCGTTTCTGCCCCATCTTCTGTAACAAAAACCTCTCCATGCTGATATGGACTCATAGTGCCTGGATCCACATTTATGTAAGGATCAAATTTTTGAATTGTCACTTTAAGCCCTCTGCTTTTTAGCAGTTGCCCTAAACTAGCTGCAGTTATTCCCTTTCCCAGAGAAGATACAACTCCTCCAGTTACAAATATATATTTCGTATTCATAAAAACCTCCTCATTAAATATTCCTATTAAAGATAATATGCTTTTTTAACGGATAAGACAAGTCCAAATTAACTGTAACATTAATTTAATATTAAAATAGTAAAATTATAGTATAATTGAATAAAAGGAAGGGGTAATATGAAGAAATTAGTGGCATTATTTATGATATTTTCTTTATTCTTGTCCATGCCATTTAATGCTGGATATGCAGACAATGTAAAGATAGCTGAAAAATTAAATAAACTTGGAATATTAACTGGAGACGGCAACGGAAATTTAAATTTAGACGACGATTTAAAAAGGCAAGATATGGTTGTAATAATCAGCAGACTTCACAAAGAAGAAAATACTGCTAAGTCATATCCTGTTGTCAATAAATTCGATGATTTTACTCAAGAAAATTCCTACTATCAGAGCTATATCAGCTGGGCAGTAAATAAAAAGTTGATAGAAGGTGTAGGAAATAACAAATTCGGATTTGATGATGCAGTTACTGTGAAACAATTTCAAACCGTGTTGTTGAGAGCATTAGGCTATACTGAAGAAGCTAAATTAAGTGATTCAATACCTGATATAGCTAAAAAAATCGGGCTAATGGAAGGTGTCAGCGGCTTATCTTATAAAGACAATTTGACAAGAGGCGACATGGCTGTCATGATTTACAACGCTTTGAACATCAGAGCAAAAGGAAGTCCTTTAAAATTATCCGAGATATTGAAAGTAGATTTATAAAGTGGAGATTAATCTCCACTTTATATTATTTTTCTTCTTTATTCTTGTCTTCATTTATCTTTTTTAAATTTGCAAAAATTGCTTCATCTAATTCTTCCATTGTTTTATCAAACATTATCTTTACACCATCTTTTACATCTTCGATAGCGTAAATATTAAATTTCCCTTCTCTCACTTTTTCTACAACTTCATCTTTCAAAATTAAATTTTTCACATTGCTCTTTGGAATTATAACGCCTTGTTCCCCTGTAAAACCTATTTCTTTGCACAATCTAAAAAACCCTTCAATTTTTTCGTTAACTCCCCCAATTGGCTGTACCCTGCCTTTTTGGTTCATAGACCCGGTTATGGCAATGGACTGTTTTATAGGATACCCTGATAAAGCTGAAAAAATAGCGTAAAGCTCAGCACAGGAAGCACTGTCTCCTTCTATATAGGAATAGCTTTGTTCAAATCCCAAGCCTATTGTCACTCCAAGAGGTTTTTCTTTAGCATATCTCTCTCCAATATATCCGTTTAATGTCAACACGCCCTTAGTGTGAATTGGGCCACTTTGCCTTGTCTCCCTTTCAATGTTTAATATTCCATCTCGTCCGCTATAAACGGTTGCAGTTATCTTATTCGGTTTGCCAAAAGAGTACTCCCCTGTTCCAATAACAGCTAGTCCATTTATCTCTCCAACTTTTTCTCCGTCTATGTCAAGAATCAAAGTCCCTTCTTTAAACATCTCGTTTATTTTTTCTTCATATTTATTCACACGATAAATCTTTTCATCTATTGCTTTCAGAACATGTTGCTCATTTATTAAATCTGCTTTATCTTCATCAGCCCAAAAATCAGCTTCATATAGGATTTCAATTATTTGATTGAAATTTGTGCTCAATTTATCTTTATGCTCAGCAATTCTTGAACTGTATTCAATAATTCTCTCCACAGCTTTTTTATCTAGATGTCTCAACCCATTAGACTTGCATTGATTTGCGATAAAGTATCCCATATTTGCTAAATTTTGCGAGCTTTTATTCATTTCAACATCAAAATCGGCCATTACTTTAAATAATTTCCTAAAATCATCATCATATGTGTACAGTAAATCATAAGTGTAAATGTCTCCAATTATTATCACTTTCACATCCAATGGTATAGGCTCAGGTTTTAATGAATCTGTTATCGCAAGCCCTATAAGTCTATTGTAATTCTCTATATTTATTTCCTCAGTCTTTAAAGCTCTCTTTAGCATTTCCCAAGAAATCGGATTATTTAATATCTCTCTCATCTGAAAAATAATATATCCTCCATTTGCTTGGTGCAAAGAGCCCGGCTTTATTTGAGTAAAATCTGTCGTTAAAACTCCCATTAAGCTCTTGTATTCTACATTTCCCATTAGATTTATATACACTGGGTTTGTCTCATTTATGATAGGTGCATGCTCTAAATCAGAATTATCGACAAACAAATTGACTGTGTATCTTGTGAAAAAACTTTCCTCCATGTTTTCATAAAATGGAAATCCATAATTCATGGGCGTGAGTTTCTTTTTAAATCTATTGATATTTTCCATAATATCTGCTTCTAGTCTTTCAAAGAAATTCTTTGTCTTATCAGAGCCATCGTATTTATTTATCAATTTATTGATTTGAAAAGAAACAACTTCACTAGCTAAAGTCTTGTCAAGCTGTATCAAGCTTTTTTCCAATTCTTCATCCAATAGTCGTAAAGCGTCAAATTCTTCAACTGTTTCACTCCTGAGTTGCTCATAAGAAGCTATCAATCTCTCCCTTTCCTCGATAGAAAGATTTGCATATTCTTCTTCGCTTAGTGGCTTCCCATTTCTCACAGGTACAGATACCAACCCGGTTTCACTTGGTGTGTATACAAAGCCGTATTGCATGGATTTTTCATTAAGTCTCTTTACTATTTCTGCTTTTTTCTGATTGATCACTTTAAAAATGTCATTCATTCTTGTCTCATATTCTATGCCTTGAAATTTTTCAGGAATCTCTTTTCTTAAATCATTAACTGCTCCCTCTAAGTCTTTTTTAAATTCTTTGCCCATGCCTGATTCAAATGACAGAGCTTGAGGACTATCTGGATTTGAGAAATTAAACACATAAACCCAATCCTTTGGGACAGGTCTTTTTTTAGCAAACTCTTCTGCAATAGAGTATGCAAAGCTGCTCCTCCCAGTCCCACTCATGCCAGAAACATATATGTTGTAGCCTTTTTTATCCATCATAAGACCAAATTGTAGAGCTTTTGTTCCTCTTTCTTGACCTATTATACCCCTCAATGGTTCCAAGTCTTCTGTCGTTGTAAAATCAAACTTATCTAAAGAACAATTGCTCTTTAAGTCTTCAGGATTTAATCTATAGTCTTTACCCATAAATAACCCACCTCCCATGAATATGTATTATATACCCAAATAAATAGAGTAGGGGGAATTTAATCCCCCTCTCACACCACCGTACGTGCCGTTCGGCATACGGCGGTTCAATTCAAATAATAATCTAAACAACTAATGAGTCCTCGCTTTGCGAGGATTTCTTTTGATATCTTTCGTAACCC
>JAHDQA010000118.1 GCA_018434075.1 Tissierellaceae bacterium | reverse complement strand
TTGAATATATTATATTTTACAACGAAAAAAGATTTCAAAAAAGACTAAGATGCATGGCTCCTTTGGAATATCGAAACCATGCATCCGGATGTGCATAGAGTTTAATTAAATTACCTGTCTACTTGACAAAGGTCGGTTCAATTATCTAAGATTGTTAATAAGATAATCGACTGTTTTTGTTTAAGAATACTCTAGTCATTAATGAAGTTGATATGGATTAATATCTGATAGGTTTTCAACAAAATAATATTTCACATAGCTGAGTTTTGGGATCCAGTTTGATATAATCCTAATATGTGAAAGGGTGAAATGGTATTGAAAAAACATCTTAAAATTGGTATAAAAATATTAATCTTAATAGGAATGATGGTAGTGTTAAGCTCAAATCATTACAGTATAGCTAGTTCTATAGGTCTGGCACAAAATAGAACGGAACATATAGAAAATTTTATAGTGGATTTCTATAGAAATCAAGATTTAGCTGAAGACAATGACTTAAGTAAGTATAAGATAAATGAAGATTTGCAGAACTATCTATATGGGAAAGTAAAAGTTATAACTTATAATACAGCTGTTAATAAGACTGAAAAGACTAATTATGAGGTTAAACCAGAGCTAATAGAAGAAGAATTTATTAATGAGCTATATTATTTTAAGTTTGCAGTCAGAGTTAAATTCAAATATATTGGAGTTGAAGAAGAAAGCGGATATAGTGAAGAACTTGAAGTTTTATTAAAAGAAGAAGATAGTGGCTATGTTATCGAAGATTTTTATACAAGATTAAATGGTTATGATTCTTTTATCAGGGGTGAAGAAGATGATTTAAAATCTGGGGTTTATCACAAATCTAGTTTACTGAGTAATGACGAAATAAAAGACAAACAGCAAAAATTAATGGATAATATCGATAAGGTTTATAAGGAAGAAAATAGTGCTATTGACGCTAAAGAAAAAGAAGAGATTATTCAAGACATAAATCTCCAATTATCAAATAAGAGGTTCACTATTACGAGTTTCATGGTATTTCTAGGAATCGTGATTGTTGTACTAGTTTTGCTTCTAAGGCGCAAATAGTAGGTGAGCCGAAATGTAATGAGGTATCATTCTTTTAAGGTATTACACGAGCCCAACTATTCTAAGTCTTTCAGACGAAAACTAAAAGATATTAAGATTTCACAAAAGACTAATATATTCATGAAAATAGTTAAAAGAGTAGCTGTATTTATAATAGTATGTTTTTTAAGTTTTTCTACTATTTTAGCAGTTAACGCGGAAGTACGTGAAAGTTTTTTTGATTGGGTAGTTGTAACATTCCCTAAGTTTAGCATCTTCATACCACAATCTATAGACAAAGATAATGGTACTACCGATCTAAAATCATTAAAAATAAATTATGTTCCTATGGATTTAAATTGGTGGATATTCATGAGGGTCGTAATATGCCAATTTATATTTACTCAGCAGATTATAATCAAGAGTTTGATATAAAATTATTTGCTTCATCTAGTGAAAACAAATCATACTATGATACAGAAGGAATTGAAATAGAAGAAATTACTTTTAAAGGCTCTCAAGCATATATGTGGCAAATTGATGATATGGCTTATCTAGTATGGTATCAAGACGGTATTGAATGTCATATTATAGGA
>JAHDQA010000093.1 GCA_018434075.1 Tissierellaceae bacterium | reverse complement strand
AGGATCAAACTCTCATTTAATAGTTTGATTTAGCTCAATTACTTCTTATTTTTTTAAAATTAACTTTGTAGTTTATTCAAAGTTTCACACTGTTTAGTTTTCTTGGTTCGTTGCCGCTCTCTTGGCGACTTTGTTAGTATACCAAACTGATTTTTAGTTGTCAATGGTTTTTTTAAAGTTTTTTTAAATTAGTTAAACCAGTTAATCAGTAGATGCTAACATTAGTTATGATACAATTTTTGCTTTTCTATGTCAATAGTCTTGTAGATAATTTAATATAGTTTTATGACTGGATATTATTTCTTTTAATTGATATAATTCATATGAAAATATCTATGTAAGTGAGATGATTAAATGGACTTTAGACAATTAAGAACCTTTATAGAGGTCGCTAAGCTAAAAAGTTTTTCAAAAGCAGCACAAAAATTATTTCTAACCCAACCTACAGTGAGTAGCCAAATTTTAAATTTAGAAGAAGAATTAGGGTGCAAACTATTTGATAGAATGGGTAAAAACATAACTTTAACTCAAGCTGGACAAATATTTTATGATAAAGCTATTGAGATTATAAACACATATGATAATTTAAAATTTGTAATAGATGAATACAATAATTCTATTGTTGGCACATTAGATATTACTTGTAGTAGCGTACCTAGAAAACACTTTCTACCGAAAGTGATAAGTGAGTTTAATTTACAATATAAAGATGTAAAATATAGAATTAGTGAATTAGATTCAAAGAAAGTAATAGATAATATCATTGATGGCTACTATGACTTTGGTATAGTTGGAACTGAATATGACATGCCAAACATTAACTTTGTACCGTTAATGAAAGATGAACTGGTTCTAATATCGCCAGCTTCCTACGAGATCAATTCCCCTTTCTTGAATTTAAGTGATATAGTCAACTATAATTTCATAATTCGAGAAAAGGGTTCTGGAACGAGAGATATTATTGAAAACGCTCTATCTTCGATGTCATATAGCTTTGATTCATTATCTGTTATAGCATATTTAGAAGACAATGAAACTATAAAAAAATTCGTTGAATGCGGATTAGGTTTAGGGTTTATTTCTAAATATGAAATTGACAATAACTTGAATAAAACCTATAGAATGCACAAAATAAATAACTTATGTTTAGAACGATATTTTTATTTAGCATATCATAAAGTAAGAACTCTTAGCCCTTTAAGTAATAAATTTATTGATTTTTTACTAGAAAAATCTATTTTTTGTTGATTTTTTGGGAAAAAATAATAGCTTCTGTCCTGCTATTTATGCCTAATTTTTTGTATACAGATGTTAAATTATTCCTTACTGTTTTCTCACTTATACATAGTCTATCTGCTATTTCAATATTAGAATAGCCCTTGGAAAGTAAAAAGAATATTTCATACTCTCTATTTGTAAGGTGATACACTTTTTTTATATCATCAATATATTCATTGTTAGAATTATTTTGACTTAGTATAATTGTTAATGAGGGGTCAATATAAAATTCATTTTTAAAAATGCTGTCAATCATGTCTAAATATATTGACCTATTAGATTTTTTATGGATATAACCTTTGAATATTTTATTTTCTATGTAAAAATTATGAGTCGCTGATAGTTCATTAATCATAAAAATAGTTGAATGATTTATATTTTTATCAATTGCCATTCTGATGATGCCGTTTTCATTATCTTCTTGAAACTCTGGGCATATTAAATAGAAGTCTGCATCTTTATCTAATATTGCTGAAACTTTATCATATCTATAAGTATAATCTAAAATATTAATATTTTCTTTTTCTTCTAATATCTTAATTAACCCACAGATAAATACTTCTTGTGGGTCAATTAAGATTATGTTCTTTTTAGACATGGCAACATCTCATTTCTGAATAAACTAAATTTAATGCTATATATCTATTATAACATTATTCTCAATTTCTTTTAATAAAGTGCCATTAGAAATAATTTCTTCAACTTTATTTATATCATTATACATTATTCTGTCATTTCCTAATTTAGGGATACTATTTCTAATTATGCTATAAGCGATACTTGTCCCTTTCCCTAATCCTTTATTGCCTCTTAAATCAATTGCTTGACATGCGGTTAGTATTTCCATGGCTAATACTTTTCTTACATTTTGAGATATCTCAAATGCTTTTCTTGCAGCAATTGTTCCCATTGATACATGATCTTCTTGGTTTCCTGAAGATGGAATTGAATCGACACTTGCTGGGTGTGCTAAAACTTTGTTTTCAGAAACTAGTGCTGCAGCTGCATATTGAACAATCATGAATCCAGAATTCACTCCACCATTAGTAGTTAGAAATGGAGGAAGTCCACTATTCAATGATGGGTTTACAAGCCTCTCTAATCTCCTCTCAGATATATTGGCTATTTCAGATAAAGCAATGCCAAGAAAATCCATAGCTAAAGCAACTGGTTGCCCATGAAAATTCCCTCCGGAAAACACTTCGTCTTCATCAGCAAATATTAATGGATTGTCTGTGGCAGCATTCATTTCTGTCTCTAATACATTTTTCACGTAATTGAAAGCATCTTTCGAAGCTCCATGTACTTGTGGTACACATCGAATAGAATACG
Source organism: Tissierellaceae bacterium (assembly GCA_018434075.1). Taxonomy (GTDB): domain Bacteria; phylum Bacillota; class Clostridia; order Tissierellales; family Tissierellaceae; genus Soehngenia. Next base: position 35,805 of record JAHDQA010000093.1, on the reverse strand, counting down.
GATCTTGTACTCTTAAATCACCTTGTCTAGTGGTCATCTTGCTGTTTTCGAGTATTCTCAATAAATTCATCGCAGTCTTTATTTGTCCATCATGTCCTCTAACTTTTTGTATTTTTAAATCAAAAGCATCAGTGATACCATTTAATGCTTCAGTAGTCAAAGCACATGATATATCCGCTAATTTCAATATATTTAACGCCTCAAAGAGTGCAATAGATCCTATCGATGTCATTACTTGAGTCCCATTTATAAGAGCTAACCCTTCTTTAGCTTGAAGTTTTACGATATCAATATTAGCTTTGTTCATTGCCTCCAAACCAGACATTCTACAGCCTTTATAAATTGCTTCACCTTCTCCAATCATTACTAGAACCATGTGAGCTAATGGTGCTAAATCTCCACTTGCGCCTAAAGATCCCTTTTCAGGAATAATCGGATGAACTCCTTTATTTAACATTTCGACAAGAGTATTTAATGTTTCAATTCTTATACCAGAATATCCTTTAGAAAGAGCATTAACTCTAAGCAACATTATGCCTCTAACAGCTTCCTCACTCAGAGGATTCCCAACTCCACAAGAATGACTAATAATCAAATTCCTTTGTAAATCCATTGTTTCATCATTACTTATTAATACATCGCTAAATTTCCCAAAGCCAGTTGTTATACCATACACTACTTTTTCATTATTGACTATTTCTTCAACATATTGTCTAGATTTAATTACTTTTTCAGTTGCTATTTGTGATAACTTTATTTCTTCACCATATTTAACAACTCTAATAAATGATTCTAAATTCAAGCTATTCCCATCAATAACAATCACTTTCAAAATCCTCCTTTTAATTTAATATATTAATATAATAAAGCTAGTAAAAACACCACATTAAATAATGTGGTGTTTTTACTAGTTTTTATTTTATCCTTTTTCATTTAAACCCCAGCTTTTTTTAGCTTATTTCTTGTTAATTTAAATGTTCAAATCTTTTACCGAGTCCCTAACTATTAGTTGTACAGGTAATTCTATAGTTTCTTCTTCCGAATCTTCATTACTGAGTATTTTTGATAATTTCCTTACTGAAACAGCGCCAATATCATAATATGGCTCCATTATTGTTGTAAGCTTTGGTCTTATATATGATGCGATTGAGATATTGCCATAACCAACAATAGATATAGAATCTGGAACATTAATATCATGATCATAACAATAATTAATTAGACCTATAGCTATCTCGTCATCACAGCAAAAAACTGCTGTTATCTTTTTCTCTTTTATGTCATTTTCAATTTTTTTCCCAAATTCATAGCCAATTGATACTGTATGGCCGTCTATTTTATATATGTTTTCTGGCTGATTTAAATTCTTCATAGCATCTTTATATGCTTGTAATTTATGCTTTTCTATAGTTAGCTCTATATCTTTTTCTTGCGTTACATAAGCAATGCTTTTATGACCACATTCAATTAAATAATCCATCACTTTTTTGCTTGCTAAATAATTATTTATCCTCACGGTAGGACTTTCTAGGACATTATAATATTTATTTAAATATACAAATGGAATTGTAGCAAATTTCAAATAGGAAATAACATCTTCATTGTATATTTCTGATAATAATATAATAGCAGCAACTTGCTTTTGCAATAATAGTTGGGTAAATTTCTCTTCTGCTTCTTTATCACCATAGGTGCCGCATAGTAGGATGTCATAATTATACATATGTCCTACTTCCTCTATCCCTCTGACTATTTGCGCAACATATGAACTCCCAATATCGTCAACAATAACGCCAATTATGTTAGATTTTTTTGTGACGAGGCTTCTTGCTATTTCATTTGGTCTATATCCTAGTTCATCAATTGCTTTTATAACCTTTCTCCTTGCTTCAGGGCTTACAGGCTTAGACTCGTTAATTACCCTTGAAACAGTTGAAATTGACACCCCAGCTTTTTTGGCAACATCTTTTATTGTTACAGCCATTTACCCACCTCATTTCATATTTAATTTATCAATATATTCCCAGAGAAAATCCCGCTTATTAAGTCCACATAATATATATCTCGCTCACCAAATTCTTTGTTTTTTAAAGATGTTTCAAGATATGCTACTGCTTTAACTTCATCTTTTATGATTATTGGCACGGATAGTATTGAATATATTTTTTTATCAAATTTTATATTATTTGTGTAATCTTTATTCCAGTCAATAAAACATTCAGGCATTTTATTTAATCTTACCCTATTAACTATTTCTTCGTCAATTGCTAGATTTCTTTCTGCATTATTGTTTTCTTTATACTTAGCATACTTTTTGATATCATCATCTTTTTTAAATAAAACTAAAGAAGCGTAATCTGCATCAGTTCCTAATATTAATTTAGTTAAATATATTGATATTTTTTCTTCTATATTTAAATTGGTTTTATATAGTTTAGATATTTCAATCATATTGACAACATTATCAAAATCTTGAAGCAAACTTTCAGCATTAAGTTCCAAATTGTAATTTTTAAAATCCTTTATTTCTACCATTTCTTCATTCCAAATAACAACAGAATTCCTTCCTTTTACTTCTTTGGCAAAATATAGCGCTTGGTCAGCTTTAAAAATTAAATCATCTAGCAAATACCCATTAGTAGGAAAATGAGCTATTCCTATGCTAACTGTAACACAAATGTCATTTTTAGTATAAACATACTCTTCAATAGACTTTCTTAATTTTTCAGCAATTCTAAAAGCATTATGCGAATTTACGTCTTGAATCAAAATTAGGAATTCTTCCCCACCGTATCTTCCAATTATATCAGTTTCTCTAACATTTTTCTTAGAAATGTCTACTATTTTCCTTAAGACTTCATCACCAAATTGATGACCATATGTGTCATTTATATTTTTAAATTTATCTATATCTAACATGAGCAATGCAAATTCCATATTTGTATCGTTATATTCTCTTATTAGTTCATCAGCTAATTCCATTACTTTTTCTCTTGTGTAAGCTTTGGTTAATAGATCAATATTTGTTTTATTGAATAGTTTTTGATTTTGTATGTTAAGATACAAAATATTTGAAATGCCTTTAATAGTATAATATCTATTAAAATCAATTCTATTAAGTTTACTTCTAGATTCGATATATAGATACCCCAATATTTTATTTTGTTGAATTTTGGCAGATTTTCTTTTCTCATATTTTATAAATTGTTCTGATAGTCCATCAAACAATGGAATTGCAATAATACCTTGGATTTCGTTTTCTAAATACTGTTCATATGTTGCCTCAGTATTTATGCATAAATTTTTATTATAAATTACTTCATTGCCTTGCAAGATATAATTTTCTATTATACCATTTAATTTATCTATGTTTATTTCTGTGTCATAAAATACATATTCATCCTCTTCTGCATCATCGTTGGCTAATATTTTCACAAAGACTTTTTCTGCATTAGTTATTCCTGAAATAAATTTCAGGATAAGTGATAAGTTGTTGTCGTTCTTGTCTGTAAAAAATGACAATAACAATTCTACTGATGTAAATTTCTTCATAGATTCACCATCGTAAAAAATCTTGTTAAATATATCATCAGGTAAATCATTTACAAATCTGTTCAGATCATTATCATTCAGTTGCATCGAATAATGATCTAATTCTATGTTAAATTCATTCTTAAAAACTGTTTTTATTGATTCTATTATTTCATTTCGATTGTAACGCTTGTATATAAGCTGTTTTAAATCATTATTTTCTAATCCTTCGGTTGCTTTAGATAAAAAATCTAGCATAAATAATGAAGACTTTAATAAAGTAAAATGATCCTTTAATGTATATGAGAATTTTGCAACAAACATATAGTAAATTATTGTAGGCAATACAAGCTTATTCTTATTCTCAATTATTAGGGTTAATATCTCTGATTGATTTATAGAATTCATGCTTCCAAATTTTTTTAATATCGAATAGTCGTAGTAAAACTTATTAGTTACATTTATTTGATCAATATCTTTGTAATAAGCTAATAGTTCATTGAAAAAATCGAATTCATCAAAATGCAATGCAAAAGATGCAGTTTTAAGAAAAAAATCGGCTTGATCGTATTTGTTCGCTTTTGTTGAAAATTCTTCAATTATATTTAATGCAGATAATTTATCGAATTTTCTATTTACTATAATATCTAAATAGAATTTCCTTACTTTTGCCCTAGAAAATATCTTTAAACTTGAATTTATAGATCTTTGCATTGCTATATCACAAAACTTAATCGCCAGCTTTATATCACCAAATTCATAATAAAAAAGAGATAAAAATTCTGAGTAATTTACCAATATTTCTTTATCTAAAATTGATTGTACTTTATTCATTTCTCTTAAATCTTTATAAATCTCGTATCCCTTCTTAAATTTCTTTGTATAAAGCATTACAAATCCAGTATTTATCATCACATGAAATAATAAGCTTCTGTCTTTAGTTTGTTGACATATTTTTAGAGCTTCACTTAAGTAATGTTCAGCTTTTTCATAGTCTCTAGTTGTAATATATGATTCAGCTAAGTTATTCATAAAATTACCAATTTTATTGTTTAATCTATACTCCTTTAGTATATCAATGCACTTTAGATAATATTCTATTGCTATATCAGTTCGTCCATAATTATCGCCATATTCATTCGCAATATTATTGAGTGGTTTTACTACATCAAAAGGTTTGTCGGAGCTATTAAAATATTCAATACTACGGTTATAGTCTTCAATCGCTTCAATTGAATAACCTTCAGTATATTTGCAAATGCCTCTGAGATTGTATAAGTCTGCTAAATACAATGTTGCATTTCTTTTAATAGCTTCATCTATAGCAAAATTAACAGTTTTGTTTGCAGCCTCGTTTTCTCCAGTACCCATAAAATACACTGATTTTATATAGTAATATCTAATTAAGTTATTGTCATCTATTTTATCTAAATGTGATTCAATATCTTCAAATAATATTGTTGCCATATGGGATTTATCAGTTCTTATATATATTTCTAGTAGAAGTATCTTCAAAATAGCAGAAGTGCCTACTGACATAGCTTTTGATAAATACAATGAGTTGTTTATCTGATCAATTATTTTTTTAGATTCTTTATATTCCCCTCTAATATTATAAATATCAGCAAGAGCAACTAAAATTTCTAATTCTTTAATCACATTTTTGTTTTGAATCATTGAATAGCATAACTCTAATATCTTTATGAATGAATCAGAATATTTATTATTTTCTTCTTTTCTTTTTTCACAAACAAAATTGATTAGTAAATCAAATTGAGATGATGCACTCAGTTGATACATTAACTCCAAAAAATTATAGTTTTTACCGCTATTTTTTTTGTTTACTATTAAATTAGCAATTCTTTGATGATATTCATTCTTTTTATCTTGATCCAAAGCAGCATATAATGCCCACTTTAACTCTTCATCAATGAACTCTATCAATTCTATATTGTCACTTTTTACTAGATATAATATTCTCTTTTTTAATAATGATTCTAGAATTTCGTTTATTTTATTTAAATCATCGTTTACTGCAAATAAATAATCGTTATATATATTCCCATCAACACAAGAGATTAAAGATAACAAATTCAACTCTTCTTCAGATAGGCTATCTAAAACAGTTTTAAACCTTTCTTCAACATTTTTAGGAAATATTAGATCATCATAATCGTCAATTCTTAGTGTCCAGTTTCCAGTATTATTCATATAGATGATATTTGAATCATATAAATACCTCAATAAAATTTCAATATACCTAGGATTTCCTTTAGATTCCTTATATATTTTTTCAGCAAAAGTATATGGGGGATATCCCATTCCAAGTATTTTTTGAACGAATTTTTCTGTATTTTCTTTATCCAAATTATTTAGTTGATATTTAATCATAAATTTATTTTCTATCCAGTAGTCAACATAAGTGTTAAAATCTGCAAATGCAGTTGATTCGCAAGATGAAAACACAAAAAACACTCTTTGTTCCTTGAATCTGACAAGTAGGAAGTCTATTAGTTCCAAAGTTTCTTTTCCAACATTGTCTAAATCATTTATTACAAAATATAGTATTTTGTTTTTATAACGTTTGATGATGAATTCTACTAAAGTAGAAAATAGATTATGTCTCTCATTTGATTTTCCTAAATTATATGTATCTAATCCCTTATCCGTTGAAATTGTTAAAATATTATTTTTATTTGAAAAATCATATAATATATTTTGAGAATCAAGCATTTTGAACATGAAATCATTTAAATTGTTGTTTAATGGATCATAACTTGAAAAATCAAAATAAATAGAATCTCTCAAATTAAGTTTAGCCAACCTAACCCATTCATTTAATAAAATGCTCTTTCCAGTTCCCTTTTTACCGCTATAAATAATTGATTTTTCTTTTAAAATGTTGTCTTTTAAACCAGCATCAATATTATGATACATTTCTAAATAACTTTCCAAACCAACTATTGTGCTATCAAAATTAAGATATCCTCTCTCTCTTTTATAATCAATTACATAATCAATATTAAATATAGATTTTATATTGTTTATTAACTCCAATAAAGAAATATCTCTATATTGAGGATTAGAGTTTGTTAATTTATCAACATAATTTTTTAACACTTGATAGTGCTCATAATTATCTTTCATTAAGTAGAGTAAGTAATTTTTAATTAAGTAGCCCAGCGAATAGTTATCAGACATTGAATCTGCTTTATATTTATTTGAAAAAACTTCAGGTGCAATATATTCGAAGTAATCTTCATATCTATTGAAATTATATTGCAGTTCAATAATGCTTGATATATTTAACAGTTTTACCTCAAATTCATCAGATATAAAAATCATCTCAGGATTTAGTATTTTTATAGAAAAGCCTCTAAAGTGTAAGAAATCTACGATTTCCAATACTTTTATAATTATTTTTGCATAATCATTTATGTCTAATACTTCCAATTTTGATAGTCGCTGCCAATTGCAATATTCAGATGATATTAAATACAATGGTGCGTTTATTGATTTAAGATCAATAGTCTTAACCACATCAAATTCATAAGTTTTTAATAAGTTCTTGTGATTTATACTAATGTATTTAGGAAAATTAACTATATAGTCATCTATTAATGATTTATCTATATGTTTGTTTTTAATCTTGATAAATTTTAGATTATCATTGAACCGAAGAGATTCAGCAATGTATGCTTCATCATTCCTATCTCTCTTATATTTTTCTAAAATACGATAATCATTTATTAAATACATAGGAAAACTCCTTCATAAGCCTTAATTTAGTTCTTCACTCATGCTTTTATATAATTTCTCTAATGCATTCATCAAATTCTCTTTTTCTTCAATACTTAAATCTTCAAGTTTATTGTCTAAGAATTGTACTCTTCTCTCCATAACTTTATTTAATACTTCATTGCCTTTTTCAAGAGTGGTCACCCTCACAACCCTTTTGTCTTTTTCATCACGTGTTCTCTTTACTAATTCACTTTTTTCCATTCTATCAATTAAATCAGTTATAGTACTACATGCAAGATCCATTTTTTGGCTTAGTTCGCTAATAGTCATTCCACCTGAATTTATTAAAATTTGCAAAGCAGTAAACTGAGGTGCTGTCAAATTGTAGTCGTTTAAAATCATTCTTCCGTTTTTTCTTACAATATAATCAATTTTTCTTAAATATTTCTCAATCGATTCAACATGATCACTTTTCAAGTTGCAAACCTCCTTAATTAAACTAAAATCTCTACAGCATTTTGAATTACATCAAATTTAGCTGGTAATTTACCACCATATTCTCCATCTATATCAATGGTTACATTGTTATCTGAATTTATTTCAATACTTTCAGCTTTAAAATAGATAACTTTAGGGTGATTTACATGTTCTCCTGTAAAAACGCTGAGGAATATATTAGCTAATTCTCCTATTTCAGCTTTTTTTATAATAACAACATCTAGTAACCCATCTACTATTTCAGCAGTAGGAGCTAATTTTTTAAATCCTCCTATTGATGAACTATTTGATATCAAAAAAAGCAATATATCCTCTTCTAATACAAATTCAGGTGTTTTAATTTCAACCTTAATTGGCTCTAATCTATCTATCATCAATTCCCTTAATCCTTCTAAATAATAAGCAGTCCTTCCTAAAATTGCTTTCATTTCTGGTTGAGTAGTATGTGCAACACTTGTTAATAAACCACCTGCAGCGACATTGACAAAATAATTATCTGCTATCCGTCCTACGTCTATGGAAATAACTTTTTTTCGCCTTATCAACTCATAAATTCCAGTAATTGACCTTGGCAATTTTAGATATTTAGCAAAATCGTTTACAGTACCACTGGCGATTATTGTAAAAGGAATTTTCTTTTCACTAAGCATTAATCCTTTAACTACCTCATTAACTGTTCCGTCTCCTCCACATACTACAATTAAGTCAAATCCAGATTTACAAGTTCTCATTGTTTCATTTGTTGCATCATCTTTCCCTTTAGTATAGTATTTCCCGACAACATATCCATCATTTAACAATTTCTTTATTAAAGAATCTATTTTTCTATCCATTAATTGTCTTCCTGATGATGGATTAATAATAAACTTAATTCTTTCCATTATTATTCTCCTGTCTTAATATGCATATGAAAAAAATGTATTTAATTTATATTGTTAGTATATCAATTTTTTTACAATTAGCAATAAAATATTTAAAAAAACCTCCAAGTAAGCAATTTAAGTAATAATTTAATTGCTTACTTTGGAAGCATCTGACAAAAAATGGTTATTTTTTAAAAACAGATTTTATAACATCAAGAATCTCTTTTAATATCTCAACATATAAAGTCACATCTTTTAAAGTGTCTGAAATGCCAACAGTAGTATCAACTATTGAATCTACTACAACGTCAACAGTATCACCTATTTTTTTAGTTGTATCATCAATTACGTTTGTCACGTTATCGACTTTACTCGTTATATCATTTACATTTTTAACTACATCAGTTAAATCATCTTTTACATTAAAAACAATCTCATCTACTTTTCGAGTTATATTTTCAACATTATCAGTAATCTCTGGCAATCTTTTAAGGGCTGAATCTAATTCTTTAGAATTTGATTCTACTATATTGGTAGTATCTTTGACTATCTTATATACTTTGTTTAGAATTGCAATAATATATCCCAAGACACCTATCCCTAGCAAGAATAGTATTAACTGGAGAAGATCTCTTAGGGTAAAAGTTATATTCATACCCAACCTCTCCCTTTATTCTTTTATTATTTTTTCTATATTATCTTTCGTTTCTTCAACAATTTCTTTAGTATCATCTACCGAATCTTTGATTTCTTCTTTGATCTCTTCTGATTTAGCATTGATTTTTTCTGCTTCTTTTTCTACTTTAGTTTTATCTTCTTCAATTTTCTCTTTTGTTTCTTCTACATTCTTTTGAAGACTTGATTTTATTTTCTCGTATTGCTCTTTAGTCAAATCAATTCCTTCCTCTACTTTTTCCTTAACGTTTTCAACTACTTCCTTACTTGCATTCGCTATATCCTCTCTTGTTTCTTTTCCGGATTTTGGCGCAAATAATAATCCAGCAACTGCACCAAGCGCTGTACCAATAGCAGTACCAACAGCGACATTTTTAGCAGTTTCTTTCTTTTTTTCTCTTTCTACTTGTTTTTTCTTTTCTTCAATAATCTTATTCAATTTCATTTGTTTTACCTCCTTTAGAATTTCTAAATAATTGATACCCATTTGAACGCTATATAATCAAACTTATGTATTTGACTGATAATCATATGATATCATATTGTTTGTATTTTTAACAACTATAGTGTAAAATTATAATGTAATAAAAATGAGGAGGATTCATATGCTTGATTTTCATATACATAGCGATTTCTCAGTTGATTCTAAAGAGTCCCTTGACAATATCGCAAAAAAGGCTATTGAAAGAAATTTAAAGTATATATGCATCACAGATCACGTTGACTTTGAATCATCAATTGATAGTGCTGACATTATGTTTAGGCCAGATGATTATTTTAGAGATTTAAGAAAATTTAAACACAAATATAAAAATGACTTGGAAATACTAATAGGCGTAGAAATAGGCATACAACCAAATCTATACAATAGATATGATGAATTTATTAATAATTATCCTTTTGATTTCGTAATTATGTCTATTCATTCTATTGAAGGCAAAGATATCTTTAATAGTTGGAATTCTGAAAATGCTGACTCGCATTTACTAGTTGAAAAATATTATGATCAAATGTTAGAGTGTGTTACAAATTTCAATAACTATGATACTCTAGGGCACATAGATTTCATTGATAGGTATTTCAATATCCAAGATATTTACGACAATTCTAACATAATAAATGATAAGATAAGTAAAATATTGAATGCACTAATTCAAAATAACAAAGGATTGGAGATCAATTCTGCTTCTTTAAGGTATAATTTAGAATTTGTTCATCCAAAGCCTTCAATATTGAGTTTGTATAGAAAATATGGAGGAGAAATAATAACCTTTGGATCAGATTCACACGTTTGCGAATATGTTGGATATGAATATAAAACTGCAGAAAAAACATTAAAAAATTTGGGATTTAAGCATATATATTATTATAAGCAACGAAAGAAATACCCTGTAAACATATAATAATAAAAATCCGCAGTGCCGTCTTCTTTATTAATTCACACCCGCACTGCTGCAGGTGGGTACCCTGTTGATGTTTTCTAACTACCTAGCTTACTAGGCTTGTTATCAAACAGCAAACAGTCGGGTTCCCATATAAAATATGTCGGTTGAATTATATAAGAATAACGCACACTGCAGATTTTTAATTTAAAATCTCATCTTTAGTTTTATTATAATACTTTTATTCCTAATTTTCAATAAAAACCGATTTATACTGTTTTAATAATAATTTCATGTCATCTGGAAGTTCAGTATCTAATTCAATTTTATTTTTTGTCCTGATTTGATAAAATATTAAGCTGCTAGCATGTAAAGCCTGTCTATTTATAAAAGCATTTTTATGATGATACAACGTATCTCCAATTATTGGGTGACCTATAAAATCCAGATGAACTCTAATCTGATGAGTTCTACCTGTAAATGTCTTTACTTTTAATAAAGTGATATCATCTAATCTTTCTAACACTTTATAATAAGTTTTTGCATAATCACCATCTTCTCTTGTTTCTCGTCCGTAACTATCAAGTTTCTGAGCTATTGGCTGTTCAATTATTCCTTCATCAGATCCGACTATTCCTTGTACTATTGCATAATAATATTTTTCTAATCTGCCATCTTCTAATTGCAAAGCCATTTGCTGATGTGCAAATTGATTTTTAGCGAATATGACTAATCCAGATGTATCGCGATCTAATCTATTGACAATGCGAATTTTTCTTTTTAGATTATTTTGTTTAAAGTAGAAGGCAATACCATTAGATAAAGTATTATCGGGATAATTTTTAGTTGGATGAACTAAAATAAACGGAGGCTTATTTACTACAATTAAATCCTCATCTTCGTAAACTATATCTAAATCCATTTTTTGTGGTTCTATATCAGATATCTCATCATCAAAGACAATAGTTACAACATCATTTTGTTTTACAATAAAATCCTTGGTTAATGGTTTACCATTGATATATATTCTCTTATTTTGATACAAATTTCTATAGAGTCTATTTGATATATAGTTTCTTAACAAAAAATCTTTTATTTCCATTTCGTTTTCTTTGTTTATAAATGTTATTTGATTACTATTTGAAAGCATCACTTACTCCTAACTAATATTTATAAATAATATTAAATATGTTACAATCATTATAGCAAGTTTATGTAAAAAAATAAAGGGCGGGATAGCTTTGAATGAAAGAATAGTAAACATACTCTCGAATAAAAATTATGAATCGATTAAGACTTCTGAACTGTTGATTGAAAAACTAAAATTCTATGGTTTTAAACCATCTATTGATTATAATGAAAATGCGGAATTAAATGTTTGTATCGGTGGTGACGGCGCTTTCTTAAGATCTGTCCATAATCATAGATTCCCAAGTATCCCTTTTGTTGGTATAAATACTGGACACTTAGGCTTTTTTCAAGAAATCAAACCAGAAAAAATAGATACATTCATTCAAAGGTATATTAATACTGATTATACTGTAGACAAAATATATCTTGTAAATGCTTCTATTTGTACGAATGAGAAGTGTTATTATCAAACAGCTATTAATGAGATTGTAATAAAAGGAATACGTTCTAAGATAATTCATCTTGATGTTTCGATTGACAATAATCATCTTGAAAAGTTTAGCGGTGATGGTTTAATTATCTCAACACCTGTAGGCAGCACTGCTTATAATTACTCAGTCGGTGGAAGTATTGTATATCCAAGTATAAAAGCACTCCAAATAACTCCTCTTGCACCAATTATCTCTAATGCTTACAGAAGTTTACCTAATAGTGCAATAATTCCAGGTGATTCTGTCATAGAAATAAAACCTGAGCGAAGATATATGAATTCTATACTTGTCATCAATGATGGATTTGAATACAAATATAATGACATCGTTACAGTTGATCTAACAATGTCAAAAAAAACCATATCAAAATTGAATTTCAGTAAAGATATGTATTGGGAAAACTTAAAGAGCAAATTTCTATAAAATAAAATGCTTCCTAAAACACTGAAAATGTTTAATGGAAGCATTTTATAAATATCACTCAATTATATCAATTTATCAAATGACTCTACTAAATCTTTAAATATGTTCAAAGCTTTTTCAATTGGTTCTACCAATGTCATGTCTACTCCAGCTTTTTTCAACACATTAATCGGATAATCCGAAGAACCACTTCTTAAAAATTCTAAATATTTTTCTAAACTTCCCTCTTCTTTATTTTTTATATTAGTGGCTAGCGTAACTGCTGCACAAAATCCAGTAGCATATTGATATACATAAAAATTATAATAAAAATGTGGTATTCTAGCCCATTCTACAGCAATTAAATCATCTATTACTATGTCACTACCGTAGTATAATTTATTTAGTTCTTTGTAGGTATTACTTAAATAATCTGCTGTAATTGCATTGTCATTCTCAACATATTCATATATTTTCTTTTCAAATTCAGCAAACATTGCCTGTCTAAACACAGTAGTTCTAAAACTTTCAATATAGTGGTTAATCAAATATGCTTTTTCTTCCTTTGTTGACGATTTATCTATTAGATTAAGCAATAACAATATTTCATTAACTGTAGAAGCTACTTCAGCTACAAAAATACTATAACTGCCATTAATGTATGGCTGGTGCTTTCTAGTGTAATAACTATGCATAGAATGACCCATTTCATGAGCAATCGTGAAAACATCGTCTAATCTCTCATGATAGTTAAGTAGAATATATGGTTTTGTATCATACGAACCTCCAGAATAAGCTCCTGACCTTTTACCCTTATTCTCGAAAACATCAATCCAACCTTCATTAAAAGCATTTTCTACAATGCTAATATATTCCTCTCCTAAAGGCATAAGCCCTTCTAACACCATCTTTTTCCCAGTCTCGTAATTTATATTGGGATATACATCTTTTACTATAGGAGTATATAGGTCATACATATGAATTTCATCTAACTGCATTGCGCTCTTTCTAATGCTAATATATTTATGTAATGTATCTAAGTTTTCATGAATGCAATTTAATAAATTATCATAAACTACAGTTTCTACATTGTTTTCTGAAAGACTTGCTTCAATAGCAGAATTGTATTTTCTAATTTTTGCTGTAATGGTATTCTTTTTTATATTACCATTTAATGTTGAAGCCAAAGTGTTTTTATATTGAAAAAATACTTTATAAAATTCATTAAAAACTATTTGTCGAAACTCTCTGTCGTCATTTTCTAATAATTGTATAAAATTTCCCTGTGTTATTTCAATCTCATTTCCATCTTTTTTTACACTTGGAAAACTTAAGTCAGCCCCATTAAATATAGAGTATATATTTTCTGGTGCCATTAAGACTTCGCTGTATTGAGCGATTATTGATTCTTCTTTATCAGATAAAACATGATTTTTATTTCTTATAATGTCTTCAAAGAAATGAGTGTATTTATTTAACCTAATATCTTGATTGAGTAATGATCTCAAGTAACTGTCGTTCTCTCTTAGTAATTCAGGTATAAAAAACGACAAGACATCAAGTGATTTTGAATAAATGGCTAGGGCTCTATCAAATAATGCTAAAGATTCATTTATCCTGGTATCTTGATCAAATAGCATACTTGCGAATGAGTATATTTTCTCAGATAACCTTAGGATATCATCTTTTAATTCCAAACCTTTTATTAGATTATTTGTGTCAATAGTTAATTTGCCTTTCAATTTGGATATTTCTTCCCATTTTCTTTCTAGTATACTTATATCGTTCTCTAATTCATGATTATCCTTATAGATATCATCTAGCCTCCACTTGTATGTGTCAGGTATTTCATTTCTTTCTTTAATATTCATAATAAAACCTCCTATTTTATATTATTTAGTCCAAACTTAATTAATTCTTTTGCTATTGGAGCTGCTTTAGATCCACCTGTTGACCCTTCTTCTTCTAATAGGACAACTATTGCAATTTTTGGATCTTCGGCAGGAGCAAATCCAACAAACCAAGCATGATTCTTCCCTGATGAATTTTCTGCAGTGCCAGTCTTTCCAGCCACTGCAATATTGCTGATTTTAGCTTGTGTACCTGTCCCATTTTCAACAACTTCAACCATCATATTTTTTATTTGGTTTATTTTATCGTGACTTCCTATGTTTGATAGAATCTCTGTGTTATTAGATTTCACTAAAATACCATCATGAGTCAATATCTTTGAAACTAGATATGGCTTAACCATATTCCCATCATTTGCAATACTTGATGCAACTAAAAGCATTTCTAGTGGGGTTGCTAAAATTTTGCCTTGCCCTATTCCAGAAGCAGCAAGTTCAGTATTGTCCATTTTATCTGACGGAAAAGATGATTTTTTAATATCCAAATCAAAATCAAAATTTTTATTAAAATAGAATTTTTCCGAAGTTTGCAATAAATTTGCTTGACCTAGCTGGACAGCCGTTTCAGCAAAAAACGTATTACAGGATACTCTAAATGCTTTGTTCAAATCCATATTTCCATGACTTCTGCTGTCATAATCTCTAATGGTATACCCATTTATTGTAATACTTCCACTACATACAAAATCTTCATTTGTGATATTGTTTTGAAGTGATGATAAAGTAGTAATTATTTTAAAAGTAGAACCAGGAGGATATAAGCCTTGTGTAGCTCTATTCAATAGTGGGCTATTGGTATCATCTATTATGCTAGCCCAATCATCCTTTAACGCATTTACATTAAAATCTGGCATACTTATCATAGAATATATTTCGCCTGTTTTTGGATTCATTGTAATAATACTACCTTTTTTTCCTAACAATAATTCCCTTGTTTTTAATTGCATATCATGATCTATTGTAAGTACAATATCATTGCCTATACCCTCAGCGTTAAATAGGTCCTTTATTGCATTAATATCGAAAATATTACCATCATCAATCAAATATGAATTATAGGTCTTTTCTAATCCAGATTTCCCGTATTCTCGTGAGCTATATCCTATTATGTGGCTGTATAAATGATCATATTTATATATCCGTTCTATATTGCCCGTTTCATCCTTTTCCGAATAGACTAAAGTCTTATTGTTCCTATCATAAAAACTTCCCCTTAATACTTTTTCTTCGTTAGCCCATAATCTTTTATTGTATGGATTTTGCTTAATTTTTTCAGCTTGAAATATCTGAAAATAGCTTAAATATAAAACCAATGTTATATTCAATAATACCATTATAGATAAAACTCTTAATATCTTTTTTCTTTCAATTTCATTCATCACTAGGACCTCCATGATTATACTTTTCAGAAGTTCCTTGCAATATCCCTAATGCAATAAAGCTAGTCAATATTGAGGTGCCTCCATATGAGATAAAAGGAAGGGTTAGTCCTGTAAGTGGTATTAATTTGATTACACCACCTATGATTATAAATGTTTGGATTCCAAATAATAGGCTAATCCCGATTGATATGATTCTGTAAAAAACATCGTTTTGTTTTAAAGCTATCTTAAACCCTCTATAAACAAATATTAGATACAACATAATTATTGCAATTCCGGTAAATATCCCCATTTCTTCAATTATAGCTGAAAATATGAAGTCATTATATGCTAAGGGAATAAAATTAGGTTGTCCTCTTCCAATGCCAGTACCAAAAAACCCACCCTCAGAAATTGCAAACAAAGACTGAGTTATCTGATATCCAATTGTATCTATATATTTCCAGGGATCTAGCCATGTTAAAAATCTTATCTTCACATGATCGAATAGAAAATACCCCATTGTTCCTCCAAATGCAAATAGCATCAAATTCAATAGAGTGTATTTAGAATTCTCAGTATAGATATATTGAATTCCAATAAATATAGCAAAAAAAACTAGTGACGCTCCTAGATTTCGTTGCACAAATAAAATTGCTATAAATGAATAAACAATGGCCATTGTTATAATCTCTTTGTATTTACTTATTCTAGGACTCGACAAATAAGTTCTGTCCGAATAAATACAAGCTAATATGAAAACAAGTATAATTTTTATGAGTTCTGAAGGTTGAAAAGATATGCCTCCAATGCTAAGCCATCTAATAGAGCCATGTGTTCTAAATCCATATACAAGTGTTGCAAAAAAAAGTATATAGCTTGATATTAAATATAAATTAAAGTGTTTACTCCAATTATCATATAATTTAAATATTAGATAAGTAATAAAAAAGCTAATAATTCCGACATATAACCATATTAATTGTTTTAAACCCAAGTTCTGATCAATTCGATAAATCATTATAACACCTATAGACATTAACATACATATAATCAAAAATATGTAGTGATCACCTTTTGAGAGTTTAAAAAGCAATATATTAGAAACATAGACTAACACTATTAAGCCTAAAGAGAGATATATAGTGTTTTTATCAAAATTTGGCCAATTATATAAAAAAATTAATGATAGTGAGATTAGTTCAAAAATAAATAATAAATTTCTTGTTACTTTAAAATTCATTTTTTTCATCTTTTTCTCCTACTCTTGATTTATAAACATAAACTCAATGTTACCTACCTTGATAATATCTCCATATGTCAGTTTCTTTACATCGATTATTCTCTCGCCATTTACATAAGTCCCATTTGAGCTGTTTAAATCTTCAATAAAATATTCATTTTCATCTTTTACTATTCTGAAATGGTGTTTTGAAATGTATGGATCTTTTAAAACTATATCGTTATCATTGTTCCTACCCAATGAAATCTCTTCCTCAATCGAATAGCTGTCATTTAATTTATATGGTAGATCTTCTAATCTGTTTAATAATTTCAAGTAAGCACCTTTGAAATTTTCGTGTTTTGACAACGAATTTATGTCGAGATAAATCATCCTGATAATCAAAAAAATAAACATATAAATAATAAATACAAAAATATACTTAGCTAGTATGGATATTATATTAAACATTTTCATCACCATCTTTAATGTTACCACAGTTTATAAATAAATGGAATTCTTTAACTTTATATTTATTTGTTCACTTTTTTCTGATATCATATACACGAGGTGATAAAATGAGAAAATTGACTCGTTCTAAGAAAGATAGAGTTTTTTTTGGGGTGTGCGGTGGATTAGCCGAATACTTTAACATCAATTCAACGATTGTTAGATTGGCATTCATAGTATTATCTTTAATATCCTTTGGGGCTATGGTGATAGCCTATATCATTTGTGCTATTATCATTCCAGAAAGTAATGAATTTGTTGAAGCTAATACGGGCACAAATTATGAATATAATAATTCTATGAAATACTTAGGCATCGCTCTAGTAATTATTGGATTATTGTTGCTTGCTAAGATATTATCGTATGAGTTTGGATATGTATTTTTAAATGTTAAAAAACTATGGCCAATACTATTAGTACTAATAGGTATGTATTTAGTTATTAAAAAGGACTCTGCTGATTAAAATGAAAGTAATTAAAGATTTAAAACAAGAAGACAATAAGAAATACATAATCCTTGATAATGATGAACAAATAGTTGTAGAAAATGATGAATGCGTTGAGAATAAATGTAATACCAGTACAGTAGAAAATAATGTTATTTATAAAAAAGCATATGAAATAGCACTAAGATATTTATCCTATAGAGACAGAACCGTTCTAGAAGTTAAAAATTATCTTATAAAGAAAAATTATGATAATTCAGTTGTAGAAGTAGTCATTCAGAAACTAATAGATAATGAATTTCTAGATGATTATAAGTATGCTAAAAAATACATTTCATATAAAACTTCTAACAACAACTGGGGTGAATATAAAATATCTTATGAGTTAAGAAAAAAGGGGATTGCTGAATCAATAATTCAGGATATAGTTAATAGCTATTCAGACTATGATTATGAAAAACTGTGCAATTTAGTAAAATCAAAATTCATTAATGAATATGCTGTTGATAGATATAAAGCAACTGCCAAGGCTATTGCTTTTTTACAAAGAAAAGGCCATAATTATGAGGTGTCAAAGAAAATTGTAGATTTCGCTTTTTCTAATGAGGAGAATCAATAAAATGTATTATGTATATATTGGCTTATGCTCTGATGGTTCCTTATACACTGGATTTACTAACAACCTTGAAGAGAGGTTCAAAACCCACAACTTAGGTAAAGGGGCAAAGTACACGAGAAGTAGACTGCCAATTAAACTTGTATATTACGAATCATTCGATAATAAATCTATAGCTCTAAAAAGAGAGATTGAAATAAAATCATTGTCACATAAAGAAAAGATGCATCTAATAAATAAGTCATAAGTTGATCAACCTATGACTTATTTATTAGGCACTTATTCGGTAGCTTTCTCTTTTTTCTTAGAGTTCTTGATTCTCTTATTGCTTTTCTTTATAACTGACAACAATTTAGCAAATACTATGCCACATAAGCCTGCAGTTAAAAGTACAATTGTCATTTCCAATTTTGCTAAATTAAATGGGCTCATCAAGTCCCCTATATTTAATATCAGAATTATTAGACCTGCAATTAAAGAAATTATACCTGGCAAATAATTTAAAGTTTTATTTTTCTTGTAAATATAGTTGATAGTTAAAATTAATACTATAATAATCAAAAGAACAATAAATAAGACATTTGCATCTCCTAAATAATCTTTAAGTCCAGAAAAGGCATCTGATATTTTTAATAAAAATGATTTGACTTTTGCCATAAATCTATCCTTTCTATTACTATTTTTGTACTTCCACTTCACTTGCTCCTTGTTCTATTAATATTTTTTGCCATATGTTAGGATACCTTCCAGTTGCCCACTCAGACATTATTATAGTAAACTCTTTTTCCAAAGGAATGCTTGCTATTGGGATCCTATTGATATCATCTTCATCTATCAAATATATAACAAGTTTATCTTGAGTTACTGTTACAATAAAGTCATTATTTGGAGATGAAAAAACATCTACTACGTTTGGTACATTTAGCTTTATTATCTCATATGGGATTGCAAGATTATCATAGCTTACCATATCTTTAGGTGGCAGAGCTTTAATGCTGAAATCGCTGTAAAATTCTTCTCCGTTCTCTTTGTAATTCACTCTGCCTTTAAGTGTCCAGTAGCCGTTTCTCCTAACAAGACCGAAATTTTCTTCATTGAGTGCCACATCTTTTTCTAAATTAGTTACATTTCTAGCGCCATCATTGAACAAAACAGTGCCATTCTCACCAATCAAATCAGAAAGCTTTATTGGTTTTTCTTCCGAAAGATTATCGATAGCATAAACTTGCAGAGTTTTTCTATCATCCCTTTCTATATCAATGTTTTCAACCGAAACATAATCATTCCCGATAAACAATATATTCTTTAGAATCGAAGGTATTTTTTTCACTTTATTGGTTGCAGTCAGATAATTTTCATCAGCACTAATACTAGTGTAGGCTGTTTCACTATTACCATAATCCTTTGTAACGATTGGACTTGCCTCTATTTTATCATATATGCTTTCATTAGCATATACTCTATTTTGTTCTATTGCCCAAAAACCATTCTTCCTGGGCACTAATATTTTATCAACTCTATATACTCCCGATAATTGTTTGTTTTGCATATTTATCCAAATAGTTTCGTAGTCCCAATCTAAAAATTTTTTATCTTCATCTAATTTTTGAGTTTTTATCCCTAATAAAATTCCTGAACTATATTCATCTGGTTTCGAGCTTTCTAGTGGCATATTAATTGCCTTTTCAATTTCGATATACCTTTCAATTTCATCAAGTGAAACTTCATTATCTATTAGGTCCAATTTATAAAATGCATCATCAAAATAGTATAACATTTTATCATCGCTGAGTTTAATAAACTCAGCAAAGTAACTCTTATCTTTGACTATAGTTATTATTTTTACCTCTTGATCAGTAAGTCCTAAATTCTCATTTGTTAATTTAAATCTATAAAGTAAGTATTCTCTTAAATCAACTGTTTTAATATTATATTTTGGTTTATCAGCATAATCACTAACTAGTAAAATAGCATCCTTATGAAAAAAACATTCCTTACCAATATATTCATCATCATAGTCTATTGTAGTGTCATACCTAAACAATACTTCTGTAATTTCCCATTTTCCAATGATTGGATGTTTTTCGTTGTTAGGAGACTCAATAATTTCAACATTATCGATTTTAAGAGCACTACATCCAACAAGTAGAAACAATGAAAACATTAACAACAATATTTTTATATTTTTCATTGTATTTCCTCCTCTTTCAAAAAACCAACAATTACTGTTGTGCCTTTCATTTCCTCAGAATAAATTTCAAAAATACCATTATGGAGCTTCATTATTTCATCACAAATTGACAAACCAATACCGCTGTGTGAGTTAGTATTGTTTCCTTTGTAAAATCTTTCCTTGATGTGAGGTAAATCTTCTTTTGATATTCCAGGCCCATTATCAGCAATTTTAATGTATACATATTTAGCATCTTCATATAGTATAAAATCAACGACGCCTTTACCAGTAAACTTAAAAGCGTTATCTAAAATATTGATTAGCACTTGTTTAATTCTATTTATGTCACCAACAATATATATCTTCTCTTCTGGAATTGATATGTTGAATTCAATATTATTGTTAATAGCTCTAGGCATCAATTGATTTGCAACTAGTTTTGCCAATTGATTTATATCAATTACTTCTTTAACTAAATAAATTCTACCTGATGTAAATCGTGAAAAGTCTAGCAATTCATCAACCATATTTGTCAACCTATCGCTTTCAGTTTCAATTATTTCTAGACCATCTTGTAAAAGTTTTCTATCTAAGTTATCATAAGATTTTAAAGTAATTGCCCATCCTTTTATTGATGTAAGAGGAGTTTTTAATTCATGCGTTACTGATGATATAAAATCATCTTTAATTCTTTCTCTTCTAGTAACCTCCTCAGCCATGTAATTTAATGTTAATGACAGTTTGTCTATTTCAGAATCTTTGTATTCTTTGCTTCTTACTTTGAATTGTGCATCTGCCATTTTCTCAGCTACTTGAGTCAATTCCTTAATTGGTTTTACAATTGACTTTGCCAATAAATAACTGATAAGTCCTGATATTACAACAACCGCAAAGCCCAACCATATTAATAGTTTTGAAATTTGAATAACCATGTCATTAGCTATCTTTAGACTTGTAGTAAATCTCATTATACCAACTGGTTTGTTTTGCTTTAGCAATGGCATAGAGACTGACATTACAGGATCTTTCGTATATGTAACTTCACCTATTTTAGTTGCTTTTCCTACTGACAATGCCTTTTTAACTTCTTCAGAATCAATATTTTTTTCGTGATCCACTCCTAATGAATCCATCAAAACTTTACCGTTAGTATCTAATATTTGAACTTGTGCTTTTGTATGCAGCCAAAATACATCTACATCATCTATAATGATATCCGAAAGGTCAGAAGAAGAAAAATAACGTTCGAAAAAAGTAGTTGATAACTCTAATTGGTTAGTTAAAATTGTCTCTACATTGTTATAAAAATATTCCTTGACTCCTTTAATCAAACTTATTTCAATTATTAACACTGTTAGTATGATTATTATCATGAAATTTTTAATTAATCTACTTTTTATGCTTTTTTTCATAATTAGACTAGTCCTCTTCTCTCCACCTATACCCTACTCCCCAAATAGTTTCGATATACTTTGGTTTGCTTGGATCTTCTTCTATTTTTGATCTTAATCGTCTTATATTCACATCAACAACTTTTCCATCCCCAGAAAAATCTACTCCCCAAATTATGTCTAATATTTTATCTCTGTCAAACGCTTTACCAGGGTTCGACATAAATAGATCAATTATTGCAAATTCAGTTCTTGTTAACTCTATTTTTTCATTATTTTTATAGAATTCTCTAGAAGCCATATCAAGTCTAAATGGTCCAAGCTCTAAAATGTTCTGATTATCTTTATCGAAATCAAGTCTTCTTATTAATGACTTAATCCTCAAGATTAATTCCACAGGATTAAAAGGTTTAGTCATGTAGTCATCAGAACCATACTCTAATCCCATGATTTTATCAGTATCCTGACTTTTAGCTGTCAACATAATAATCCCCATCTTAGGATACTTATTTCTCAATTCTTTTAGTACATCGAAGCCGTCAATTCCGGGCAACATCACATCCAATACTGCAATGTCAACGTGTTCTTCTTGTGCTTTTATCAAAGCTTCTTCTCCCGATGAAGCTTCATGTACAATATATCCTTCCCTATCCAAATTTATTTTTATAAATTTTCTTATTGGCTCTTCATCTTCAACTATCATGATATTTATTTTCATAATGCCCTCCATTATTTTTCATCTAAAACTTTTAAAGTATATCCTTCGTTTATCAAAGTTTCAATTATATAAGGAAGAACTTCCACAGTTGTTTCCTTTGCATTTGTATCATGCATCAAAATGATTATATTTTTTTTATTTTTGTGTGTTTCTTTAAACCTCTTAATTAGGTATTCTCTTGATGGATTTGATTTTTCAGCATCACCATTTAATGCATTCCAATCGACAACATCATAACCTCTTGATAATGCTTCATTTTTGATTTCTAACTTTCTATTTCCTGAAGATCCACCAGGGAAACGTAAAAGCTTTGTATAAAAGTCATCTCCTAATATACTCTTTAGTACAGATTCACATTTTTCAATATCAGAAAAAAATTTTTCTGTACCACTATAAATATATTTGTAATTATGTGAGTAGCCATGGTTCCCGATACTATGGCCGCTTTCATGAATAAATTTAAGAGTTTCAGGATTTTTTTCAGCCATGCTGCCTAACACAAAAAAAGTAGCCTTTACGTTATATTTATCTAGTATCTCTAGTATTTCTTTAGTGCTTTTATCTGAAGGTCCATCATCAAAAGTCAAATAGGCATTTTTTGTAGATTTTATATTTTGGTTTTTTAATTTTTCATTTTCTTCCTCAATTTTCAAATAATAATTTCGAATTATAATTTCTTGTTTGTTTTCTGCTATATTGTATTCTTTTATATGCTTTTCATTGTTTATTTCTTTATTAATAAAATTATCATAGTAGTAATTAGACAATAGCGTATATACATCGATCGATTGTGCTAAAGCTTTACTTTCATTATCCTTAATTTTACCACTAAACAATATTATTAATAATATAGTTATAATTATAAATATAAGCCTAAATAATCGCTTCATATGAATCCCTCCGTTATGTGTATTATACACGTAGTAGGGTTATATGTTGTTACAAAAGTGTTACAACATCTATTCTTTTGAAAATTGGTAAGTATAAAGATTAAAATATACACCTTTTAAAGCTAATAATTCTTCATGAGTGCCAATTTCTTTAATACCATCATCTGTCAATACGATTATTGTATCAGCATTTTTTATCGTAGAGAGTCTATGTGCAATAATCAAAGTAGTCCTACCTTTTGATAATTCTTTAAAAGATTCCTGGATTAGCATTTCTGTTTCAGTATCAAGTGATGATGTAGCTTCGTCTAAAATCAGTATTGGAGGATTTTTTAAAAACAACCTTGCTATGGAAATTCTCTGTTTTTGCCCACCAGATAATTTAATTCCTTTTTCTCCAATGTAAGTTTCGTAATTAAAAGGCAGACTCTCAATGAATTCATGAATTTTAGATTTTTTCGCAGCTTCTATAATATCTGCTTCTGTTGAATTGGGATTTCCATATTGAATATTTTCTCTAATAGTGCCAGTAAATAAGAATACGTCCTGTTGGACAATACCTATATTCTGCCTTAAAGATTTTAATGTATAATCTCTAATATCCACTCCATCGATCATGATTTTTCCCTCTGTCACTTCATAAAATCTTGGAATTAAATGGCAAAGAGTAGTTTTTCCAACACCAGATGGGCCAACTATTGCAACAGTCTTCCCTCTAGGTACATAAAAATTGATATTATCTAGAACTTTTTTACTACCATTATTATAACTAAATGAAACATCTTTAAAAGAGATATCGCCTTTAATATCTTTAGCTTCAATTGCATTGGGATTATCAATTATATTTGGGCTTATATTCATTACTTCCATAAATCTCTCAAAACCAGTCATTCCATCTTGATACTGTTGTGTAAACTCAGTTAATCTCCTTATCGGTTGCATGAAAAAATTGACATATAATGTATAAGCAAATAAGTCTCCCAAGTCTATTATATTCAGATATACAAAATATCCTCCGATAGAAATAACTAATAAATTCAATATGCTTGACATTAAGTTTATCCCAGAAGTAAATTCTGCCATTACCTTGTATGAATTCTTTCTTGCATCTGAAAACGCTTCATTGCCTTCGTTGAATTTTTCTATTTCATATTCTTCATTTGTAAAAGCTTTTGCAACTCTTATGCCAGAGATACTGTTTTCTAGTTGAGCATTCACGTCCGCTATTTTCTTCCTTACTTCTCTAAATGATGACTCCATCTTATTCCTTTTTTTAATAGAATATAAAAGCATCAATGGAATAAAACTAAATATTATTAGTGTTAAACGCCATTCTATTTGTAATAGTATAATAAATGATCCAACTAACATTACCAAAGATATAAATAAATCCTCTGGTCCATGATGAGCCAATTCAGTTATATCTCTTAAGTCATTGACAATTCTAGACATTATGTGCCCAGTCTTATTATTATCGTAATAACTAAAAGGCAAAGTCTGTAAATGAACAAATATATCTTTTCTCATGTCACGTTCAATTCTAACACCTAAAATATGACCATAATACGCTATGATGTATTGACTGATATATCGTAGAAAAATGATTAAAAGCATTATAATTGTCCAATTTAACAGTATTCTCATATTTCCTTCTGGGATTACTTCATTAATCAGTCTTCGAGTAAATATTGGGAAAACCAAGTCAAATACAGATAATAATAATGCAAAAAACATATCAATTGCAAATAGTTTCTTGTGCGGTTTATAATAAGAAATAAATCTCTTCAGCATATTTACCTCCAAAGTTTGTAATATGTATTTATTTAGATACACTAATATTATATAATATAAATAAATTAATTAATACTAGAATATCGAGGTGTAAAATGTTTATAGCTTTAGTATTTGTATGTGTATTCATTATTCAGTTCATCATAGCTCTGGAAATGAATTTTATCGGTCCGTTAGCTCCATTTCTTTCAAGCTTTTTTGGCATAAAGGGTTCAAATGTTATACTATTAAACTTAGGGTATTCATTATCTGGTATGTTTGTTCCTATTATCGGATATTTATCTGATAAATATGGTAAAAAGAGATTTATTTTGTCTGGTTTAATGTTTTTCATATTAGGAAGTGTCATATGCGGTTTTTCAAGCAATGCTATATTATTTAGCATTGGAAGAGTATTGATAGGAATATCTTATTTTACTCTTATGAGTACAATGCTCTCTTATTTATCTGATTTTATTAATTATGAAAATAGAGGCAAAGCAAATGGAATAATGAGGTTTTCTTTCGCATTGGCAATACTAATAAGTCCAGTTTATGCAAGCTTTATAGTAAATAAATATAATAATTTAAAATTTGTGTACTATCCTTTAGCATTAATTGCAATCATTCCATTTATTACACTTATTTTTTTGCCTGATTCAAGAAAAATGAGTACTCCAAATGTGCAATTAAGGAATATATTTGATATTGCTAAAAAGCCAAAGAATTTGCAAATACTTACATCGCTTTTTCTTATCATAACTGCACCAACACTCATTTATAATTATCTAGGACTTCATCTTTCTACAAATTTCAGCTTTAATCAGTCTAAAATAGGTTCTTTTTATTCGTTAATTGCTATTGGAACAATCCTTGGAGTAATATCCTCTGCAATTTTCTCGGACAAAGTTGGAAACTTAAATTATTCTAAATTATTCTTTTGTCTTGTGATTATATCTTTATTGCCAATAGGCTTTACTAATAATTTATTGATTCTAGCAATAGCTTCATTTGTCTTTGCATTAGGTCTTGACGGAGGATTTAGCGCATTTCAAACTTATATAACAGAAGTTGAAAAAGAAATGCGTGGAACATTTTTAAGTTTAATGTACACAGTTAATGCTTTGACAATTACATTTTATTCGCTTACAGCATCAAAGATATATGAATTTGGAGGAATGAAGATAGTTAGTATAATATCGTTTGTTTTCATAGTTGTTAGCCTGTATTTGATACATAATCTAGATAATATTAAACAAGATTAATAGTTAACTATTAATCTTGTTTAATATTGCTTTTGCCGCACCAACAATTCCTGAATCATTTAAATATTTAGCAGGTAATATTTGAATTCCAGGGTCATCGTTTACTAGACTATGATAATGGTTAATCATATTGCTCCACCAAATGTCTTTAGATAGTATAACTCCTCCACCTATTACAACAGCTTCTGGATCCAAAATGTTTTTTAGGCTCACTAGGAAATATCCTAAATCCATTGCAAATTTGTCTATTACTTCTTTTGCATTTACATCATCATAGTATTTAGAAAATATTTCCTCGCCAGATAGATTTTTACCAGTTTTTTTATGGTAAAAAAATTCTACTGCAGTTCCCGATATATATCTTTCCACACAACCCTTTTGGCCACAACTGCATTCTACACCGTTTGGGTACAGAATAGCATGGCCCAATTCAGACCCTTGAAAATGAGATCCTCTTATCAAATCTCTATTAACTACTATTCCTCCACCAAGTCCTGTACCTAATGTTATCATTACAAAACTATTATAATCTTTAGCAGAACCTAACCATCCTTCGCAAATAGCTGCTGCATTGGCATCATTCTCTACTTGAATTGGATAGTTAAAGCGCTTTCCTAATTCTTGCTTTATTTTTGTGCCAGACCATCCAATTACATTACCTGAGATTGTAAGCACTTCACCTTTGTCTGAATCTATGAACCCTGGTGAGCCTATACCAACGCCATCAATATTGTATTCTGTGTTAAGCTCCTTTATCAGTGTTTCTATTTTATCCAATATTTCTAAGCGATTACCTGTCTTGCTGGTTGGAGCACTTGCTTTTTTGAGGATATTTCCTTTTTCGTCTACCACACCTGCATTGATTTTAGTTCCTCCTAAATCTACACCCACAACATATTTCATTCTACTCAACCTCCAAATTCAGATTATTTATTTCTGTATTGATTTTTTCGATATGATTATCAACCATGCTATAATCTATCTTATCATTATTGATCTCATAATCATTCTTCAATGTTAAAATTCGATATAATTTCTCATTGATCTCTGTTTCTGAAATAGTTCCTTTTTCTAATGCTAATTTTATATAATCGATAATATCAGGAATTTTGCTATTGTCATGACATACTAATGCAATATCTCCTCCTGCTAAATAAAATTTCAATATAGCATCTCTTATATCGTAATTATCGACAATTGCACCCATTGTCATATCATCAGATAAAACAACCCCATTAAATTTTAATTTCTTTCTTAAAAGATCATTTATAATCTCATTTGACAATGAGCTAGGTTCGCTACTTATTTGCGGTAAGAATAAGTGCCCAACCATAATAGCTCTAAGCCCATTGTTTATGTTATAAATAAAAGGCTTTAATTCTAATTTTTCCAAGTCATTCAAGTCTTTATTAATTACTGGCAAATCATAATGAGAATCCGTTTCAGTATCTCCATGACCTGGAAAATGTTTACCTACTGCTACTATATTTTGATTGGATATACCTTTTGCTAGCTCATTTCCCAATCTAGCAACAACATCAGGATCATTGCCAAAAGATCTATCTCCTATTACTTGATTTGATGGGTTAGAATTGATATCTAAAACTGGTGCAAAATTCATATTCAATCCAAACGTTTGTAATTTTTCACCTAACAAAGTTCCTACTTTAAAAGCTAATTCAGCATTGTTTTTGTTCCCGATTTCATTCATAGGAGGAATTGCTTTGAAAAATTTGTCCAATCTTTCTACTCTTCCACCCTCCTCATCAATACACAAGAAGCAATGCACATTTTTCTTGTTCTCAGTTTTTATATTGTTTATCAAACCTATAAATTGTTCTTTTGTCTCTATATTCCTATCGAAAAATATAAACCCAGAAAAGTTATATTTATCTATTAGGTCTATTTCGTCTTGGCTTAATTCATATCCTTCTATTCCAATAATTAGTAACTGACTGATTTTTTCATCAATACTCATATTTGAGATTTGAATTTTAATTTTATCTGTTTCTACTTCTATATTTTCAGTATTATTAAGATCTTGTGATGAATTTTTGTTGCTCTCTTTTGAACAAGCAGTTAACAAGAGAATTGCCATCAATAATATTAGTAATTTATTTTTTCTATTCAATGCTAGTCACCTCATAACTATTGCTCAAAGCCAATAAATTCCCTTAACAACGATTGGGGAGGTATTAAATTAGTTTGTGTTATTGGAGTGAAGTATTCAAGAAATTTGATTAACTTCTTAACTTCACTATAGAAAATACTTGAACTGTCTATTTTGCTCAGTAGGGGCATTACATAGTTTTTTAGAAGTGCTAGTTCATAAACTAATGCAGAATTAAACATAACATCAGCATTTTCTTGAAATGGAAAAATATATTTTTCTTCTCCTTCCCTTACGCCTTTCCACAAATTAAAAGTTCTAATAGGATCATTGCCTCTAAACTTAATATCTCTCACCATTCTTCTAATCAGCCTAGTGTCAGTTGTTGATATTCTATTATGGTTATCAATATTTAACTGTGTAAGAGCTGATATGTAAATTTTAAATTTGTTTTTATCTGGTATCTCATTTGCTACTTCTGGATTTAATGCATGGATGCCCTCAATTATGATAGGATATTCCATATCTACTTTTATGAATTCCCCGCTATGTTCACTTTTGCCCGTTAAAAAATTGAATCTAGGAAGTTCAATCGTTTCGCCTTCCAATAAGCATATCAGATCTCTGTTAAGCTTCTCTAAATTCAAAGCGCTTAGTGATTCAAAATCTGGAAGACCATCTTTTCCAATTGGTGTTTTGTCTCTATCTAGAAAATAGTCATCCATCGAAATTGCAACAGGCCTTTTCCCGTTAACTTTTAACTGCGTACATAACCTTTTAGCAAATGTAGTCTTACCAGATGAAGATGGACCGGAAATTAATATTATTGTAAGGTCTTGATCATTACATATGTTGTCAGCTATATGGGCAATTCGCTTTTCATGTAATGCTTCAGAAATTTGAATTATATCATTTACCTTTCCGTTTTTTATATGATCGTTTAAAGACCCTATATTTGATAATCCTAAAATTTCAAGCCAATCATTTGATTCTTCAAATATTTTTGCCAGCTTTCTTTGGTCTTGAAAATTAGTTATATTGAAGTTGTTTTTTATATTTGGAAATAATATAAGCACCCCTGGATAATAATACTTTAGCTTAAATTCTCTGACATATCCAGTAGAAGGAGCCAAATACCCATGAAAGAAATCAACATAATCTCCAATTGAATATAACTTTATTTTTGATTTTGGAACTGACTTAAACAATAGAACTTTATCTTCTTGATTTGTTGATTCAAATATCTTTATTGCTTCTTCTCTATCAAACTCTTCCCTTCTTATCTCAATATCTTGATCGATAATTTCTTTCATTTTTTCTTCTATCAATTGCATGTCTTTAAAATGGATTTTCCTTTTTCCACTTAATTCGAAATATAATCCTGGTCCCAAAAAATGATGTATTATTGCATCGTTCTCCGGAAACAACTTTTTACAGGCTAGGATAAAGCATGCAGAAATTGTTTTGGTATAAATCCTATAGCCATCTACATCTCTGATATCAATAAACTCTATAGTGTCATTTTGGTGTGGAAACTTAAATAAAGGAAATATTTCATTGTTGATACGTGCTCCTAAATATTTTTTATGGTTTTCTTTGAATATCATCTTGCTTATGTCAAGTAATCTAGCATCATCTTTAACCTCTAATTCACCATATCCAACAACATTAATTTTTAACATATTAAACACCTCTTGAAAATAAGTCTTTTTCAATTGCTAGAAATATATCAGATTCTGTTGTTTCAAACTCTCTATTGTTTAAATATGAAAGTTTCCCTTCCAACCCACTGAAAACAATTTTATAAGCATGCAATAGTTGATATTTTAAACCATATCTCTTTTCAAAATAATTATTGATTTCATGCATTCCATACTTTTTATCTCCTATTATTGGATGTCCTATTTGTGAAAGTTGGGCTCTTATTTGGTGTGTCCTCCCAGTTATTAGTTCTACTTCTAGCAATGTATATTTATCATTGTTTTGCATTACTTTAAAACCCGTCTCAATATTCTTTGATTTATCTATTGGATTGTTGTATACAATAGATTTGTTTTCCACTTCATTTTTAACTAGAAAACTTGATTTGACAAAATCATTATCAATTCTACCAAAAACTATGGTTTTGTAATATTTTTTAATTTTATTATTCTTAATAGCCATGTTTACTGCTTTTAAAGTATCATAATTCTTTACACCAATTATTATACCAGAGGTGTTTCTATCTAGTCTATTGCAGATGCTAGGAGTAAATGTTTTTTCAAGTCTTGGAACATATTCTTTTTTCGAAATCAAATAAGCTATCATGTCATCTACAACATTGTCTTCTCGACTGTCAGTAGTACTATGGGAGAGTTTGCCGACTGGTTTGTTAATTAATATGATGTTTTCATCCTCATAACAAATATCCATATCAAAATTTTTGTACTCTGTATCTTTATTGGCTACCAACTTGTTTAATAAGTCATCAGATAAAAATAATTCAATTTTATCTCCGCAGTAAATAATAGTTTCAGGGTTAGCCTTCTTGCCATTTACTTTTATATTTTTCTTTCTAATCATCTTGTAAATAAAACTCAATGATGCTTCAGAAAGATACTTCTTTAAGAACCTATCAAGCCTTTGTTC
The DNA here is from genome assembly GCA_018434075.1 of Tissierellaceae bacterium. Taxonomy (GTDB): domain Bacteria; phylum Bacillota; class Clostridia; order Tissierellales; family Tissierellaceae; genus Soehngenia. The sequence continues at coordinate 4,081 of JAHDQA010000093.1, read as the reverse complement.
ATTTTCGTTTTTATCAATTAATATTTCCTTCAAACTTATATCACCTTTTCATTTATATTATGCTATAATTATACTATAAATTGTACATATTGCCAGATACTTAATTGTTACATATTAGGAGTGATATAGTGAAACCATTTGATAAGCTTAAAGATATTCTCTATGATTCAATAGACTATATAATTATGATAGGCATAGTTGCAGTTGTAATTCTAGTAATAGGATGGAGACTTGATATTTTATTCACTGATAGCGATGTAAGTGAATTGCCTACTAACGAAGTTAGTGAACTAATCGATAATGAGGAAGAACCAAAACCCGATGACAAAAATAATAGCCCATCTAATGAATTACCAGAAACTCCAAGCAATGTAGACCCCGAAGTGAGAGAAGTACAAGTCAATATACCTGATGGGAGTTTGCCAAGTGACATAGGAAAAATACTACAGGAAAACGGGCTTGTTGAGAATAGTAAAGATTTTGTCGCTAAAGCAGTAGAGCTAGGTTTAGATACTAAACTAAGATCTGGTAATTACTCTCTGAATAGTGGCCAATCAATTGAAGAAATTGTCCTTATAATTTCAAAACAGGCTAGCAATAACTAGCCTGTTTAATATTTTTCGTTAATATATCCATCTATAATTGATTTCCTTTTCTGATCAGAAAATACACCCTCTTTTTTTAGCACTTCTAAAAGCCATGTAGCTTTAGAATGAAAAATGGCTTCTTTGTAATCTAGCAATACTATTTCGTAAAGCTTATCACTCAATGATTTTGATTCACATTGAATGTAATATGCTTCTACTCTGTAAAAATTAATGAGGTTTAATATTTCTAGAGTAGTCTTATCCTTTAAGTGATAATAATTATTCGCTTTATTAAGATATGTGACATAATTTTTTATTTGCTTTTTATTGCCTTTTGATTCTTTAGAAAGCATTTTATAGTACTTAGCTAACACATTATAATATTGATAATTATAAATTCCTTTCTCAAAACTGTCTACTTTGAGAAATGGATTTAAATTCATGCTTTTTACAAAATGGTAATTATTTTCTAAAAATTCTCTTTTGCTTATATCTCCATTTTCATATTGCAAAATCAGTGATGATCTGTTTTCAAAAAAGATGTTAAATAAACTCTTCCTGGCACTATAATACAAAACTAACACCCAATCTAATATATTATTTAGTTAATACTCAATTACTAAAAATTATGCTTCTATTTCATAACAATATGATTTTAAATTCTCAGGAATCTTATCTAGTGTGTAATCAACATTGATATAGAACTCAACATTGAATTTCTCAGATATTTTCTCTAAAGCATCTATCAAAAATACTAAATCTTTAAGCTCTAGATTCATTAATTTGTAGATTCCATCTACGTAAATTTTTTCTAAATCATAATCCATTGACATAATTCCACACAAAAAGCCATAGAAGCTCTTAACATTCAAAATGTTAAATTCCATGGCATTAATTAATCTAACATTATAATTTAAACTAAAAATATGTTCGTCATCAACATCAACAAATACAATGTTTCCATTTCCTTCAAGCATATCCTTGTTAGCATTGTCAATTAACCATTTTGTTTTCCCAGAGCCTTGCTCCCCTAAGATGAATTTAACCATGTTAACCACCTTACCTTTCTTATTTGTCAAATTGTATATTTCTTAAAGCACTACCTCCAAGATAATCAAACTTAGCTCCCTGATAGGTTTGTGCTTTTATCATACTTTCAATTATTTCATCTCTTATTTTCCACCATGATTGATTCCAATTAACTAGCAGAGAGTCCTCCCTAGGTGCTCTACCAATAAGCCTCTGAATAACTATATTAGGGTTAAGATATTCTAAAAATAGCACTACTCTATTAATATAATCTTCTTTAGACAATACATTAAGCTTACCATTGATATATTCCTCTGCCATTTTAGTTTTATCTGCAATATATAAACTATGTAGTTTAACTTCATCAACACCTAAGCTTGATAAAATCTTTGAAGTTTCAATAGTATCATCTGTATCATCCCATGGCAAATCTAAAATTACATGTGCGCAAATTCGCAACTTATATGCTTTGATTCTAATACAAGCATCTATAAATTCAGCTAAGCTATGACCTCTATTTATTTTCTTCAAAGTCTTATAATTAGAAGTCTGAAGACCTAACTCTATTGTTATATCTATACCCATTTTTTCTTGTATATCACTTAAAAATTTTATTTGTTCATCGCTTACACAATCTGGTCTAGTTGATATTGAAATACCTACTATATCCTCTGTAATTGCTTGATTAATAACATCTTTAAACTCCTCAATACCCATATAAGTATTGCTATAATTTTGAAAATAAGCTATGAATTTTTCAGCTTTATATTTCTTCCTAATAAGTGCCATATTCTTTTCTAACTGTTCTTTAATAGTGTAACTATTTGGAAGATTCTCAAATGATCCACCTTTCTCATTGCAATAGGTACATCCTCCAGTGCTTACGTTGCCATCCCTATTTGGACAAGTCAGATCTAGATTGATTGGTAATTTATATACTTTGCATCCATATTTATTCTTTAAATATGCTGAATACTCTCTATATAGATTTGATTGCATCATATCTACCTTCACTTTAAATAAAAATCTAATACTTCTGATACTCCAGAATTGTTATTATCGAAATTTGTTACAATACTTGCGTTCATTTTACAAAGTTGAGTACCATTTCTCATGCTTACTCCTAAACCTACATTTTGTATCATTTCTATATCATTATTGTCATCACCAATAGCAATTATCTCTTCTGGTCTTATTCCTACCATATGAGCGTATTCTATCAATGTCTGGTATTTAGTTGACCTTTTTTCTTGAACCTCAAGCATTGCTCCACAAACTCTAAGGTTTTCTAATATATGATATGAAAATCTATCCCCATATGTTCTTATTAGTTGTCCATAGAAGTGATTTATCTTTATCTTGTCATCGATATAAACTAATGATAAAGCCTTTTTTATCTTATTCATGTCTTCCTTATTAATAAAAATATACCTATTTTCATAACTCATAATATATTCTTTGTTAGGATTATCAAAAGAAGTGATTAAATCTATTCCCTTTCTATAATAATTAACATGTATAGTAGGTTCCAAACCCATATCATAAGATAGTTTAAGCAAGTAATCTAAATCATCCTGCTTTATGTGTTTTAATATTATATCATTATCATTTTTACTATAGCGCAATATTGCACCATTGTTTGAAATAATATTGATATCAAAGCCAAAATCCTTTACAATTTTTTTTGCTGAATAATAGCTTCTCCCAGTAACTATTACAATAATTAAGCCTTTATGATACGCTCTCAGAATGGATTCGAAATCTTTTTTTGAAATTTCTTTTTTGTCATTTAACAAAGTGCCATCCAAGTCAATAGCTATTAGCTTGTACATCGTCACACCTCTATTTAAGCCAAAGTACTTTGCTTAAGCAAAGTACCTTGGTTTAAAACTAATTAATCTTCGAAATCTTCATCTTCAGAAAATAACGTGTAGAAAGCTTCTGCTACAACATCAAATTCCTCTTCATCTTCTATCAGCAATAGCTCAAATTCATCATTTTCTTCATCTTCTACATATTGGTACAATAAAACTGAATCTTCTTCATCGTCAGTCAATGGGAGTAACGCAATATATTCCTTATCTTCCACCTCAAATATGCCCATTACTGCACATTCTAATTCTGTGTCATCTTCAAGAGTAAGTGTAATTATTTCCATATCTTCTTCATGGTTGTGATCATGTTCATGATTATGATTATGATCATGTTCGTGGTTGTGATCATGCTCGTGTTTATTATCGTTCATTTCTATTCTCCTTTATTATTTACTTATTTACTATAATGATACATTATTTTTCTTCCCCATTCAAGTTAAATTTAACATAGTGATAGTGTCAATTAATTGTTGGAAAACAATTATAAAGTAATTTTCTAATTAATATTAGAATACTAATCCTGTTTTTATATGATGCAATAATCTACAATTTATATTTTAAAGCTTCCTACGCTAATCGGATAGGTTTATT
>JAHDQA010000062.1 GCA_018434075.1 Tissierellaceae bacterium | reverse complement strand
GATGCCATCAATGATGGGAATGTTCTGCCTTTTAGAATAGATTTTATCAATACCATTAAGATGCCTGATTACGTTAATGATAAAAAAGTCTATAGCATAGATAGAGAAAAAGCCTTAGCAGATCCACAGCGAATCAGTGAAATTGTTTCTTACGTTCTTGAACACTTTGATCAGAAGACAAAGCGCAATAGTTATTACACATTCTCTGCGAAATGGGAAGAAGCAGATAAGCACAACCCTAAAAAGATGATAGAAAAGCGTGAAACAAGGCGAGTTGCCGGTTTCAACTCCATATTTGCTGCTGCATCCATCCCAATGGCAATCAGATACTATAATGAGTTTAAGAAGCAGATAGCACAAAAGAACCGTAACCTTACCATTGCAACTATTTTCAGTTTTAGTGCAAATGAGGAGGAGCCAGATGGACTGTTGCCTGAAGAGGATTTTAATATGGAAAACCTTGACCAGAGCTCCAGAGATTTTCTTGAGGCAGCTATCCGAGATTACAATTCCACATTTAGTACGAATTACGATACTTCCTCGGATAAGTTCCAGAATTATTATAAAGACCTTTCTCTTCGTGTAAAGAATAGGGAGATTGATATATTGATTGTTGTCAATATGTTCCTGACAGGCTTTGATGCAACAACCCTGAATACGCTATGGGTAGATAAAAACCTGAGACAGCATGGACTAATTCAGGCTTTTTCAAGAACTAACCGCATCTTAAACAGCGTTAAGACCTATGGTAATATCGTTTGCTTTAGAGATTTGAAAGAAGAAACAGACAAAGCTATTGCACTATTCGGCAATAAGGATGCTGGCGGTATTGTACTGCTAAAAACATTCGATGAATATTATAAGGGATATGATGAAAAAGGTGAACACAAGCCGGGCTATGCTGAACTGATTGCAACCCTTACAACACAGTATCCCCTTGGACAACCTATTCTCGGTGAAGAAGCTGAAAAAGACTTTATCCGGTTATATGGAGCAATACTTAGACTCAGAAATATTCTTACTTCTTTCGATGACTTTGAAGGAAATGAGATTTTATCTGAAAGGGATTTTCAGGACTATCAGAGCATTTATATTGACCTGTATCAGGAATACAGAAAAGGTGCTGATGGTGACAAAGAAACTATCAATGATGACATAGTTTTCGAGATTGAACTGGTCAAACAAATAGAGGTAAATATTGACTACATCCTTATGCTTGTAGCTAAATATCAACAATCCAACTGTAAGGATAAAACCATTCTTACGACCATTGATAAGGCTATCAATTCAAGTATTGAACTTCGAAGCAAGAAAGAGCTTATCGAGCGTTTTATAGAGCAAGTCAATGTATCGACCAAAGTGGTTGAGGATTGGCGTAAATTCCTCCATGAGCGTAAGGAAGCGGATATTTCAGCGATTATAGAAGAAGAAAAGTTAAAGCCTGAAGAAACCCGCCGATTCATCGACAATGCTTTCCGAGATGGGATACTTAAAACAACCGGTACAGCTATAGATAAAATCATGCCGCCTGTATCTCGCTTTGGCGGAGGCAGGGCTGCGAAAAAACAAGGAATTATCGAAAAACTAATGTTATTCTTTGAGAAGTATTTAGGGTTGATATAGATTAATATCAATCGCTAATTCAAAAAATAATATCTTTATAAAAAGACCAGTCACAATCAGGCATGAATGCTTGAAGTGACTGGTCTTTTTTGCCCCGCTTGAAGCTGTTCATTCAAGTTTTTCTTCAATCCCTAAGTGAACGCTTCTTTGGCTGCCTTTTTTATTTAACCTTATTCTTTTTTGGTTTTTTAGGATCGTTTATAGTTATTCCAGTAAATCCATAGAAGATTGCAACTAGTGGGTTAATCAAGTTTAAGAATGCATATGGAAGATATGCAAGAGGACTTACTAATAGAACACTATACATATACGCTCCGCATGTGTTCCAAGGGACAAGAGGTGATGTAAGAGTTCCAGCATCTTCAAGCGTTCTAGACAATAGTCTTGGTTCTAGGCCCATTTCGTCATAGGCTTCTTTGTACATTCTACCAGGTATAACTATTGATAAATATTGGTCTGCCGCTAATATATTTATAGCTATTGATGACAAAACTGTTGCAGTTACTAAAGAACCTGTAGAATTAGCAACTTTCAATATCTTATTAGCTAATGCACCTAACATTCCACTCTTTTCCATTATTCCACCAAATGTCATGGCTAAGAGTATCAATGATACAGTCCACATCATGGAATCTAGACCGCCTCTGTTTAGCAATTCATTGATTATTTGAGTGTCGCTTTCAATTGAAAAGCCATAGTGTATAGTATCTACGATTTGACCTAAACTAGATTTTTGGAATATTGCTGCAAATAATGCACCTAAACCAGTTCCTGCTAACAAACCTGGTAGAGCAGGGGCTTTAAATGCAACCATTAATATTACTACTAATGGTGGTATCAACAAAACAGGTGATATATAGAAGTTTGCTGATAAACCATTTAATATTAAATCTATGTTTGAAGTATCTAATGTTTGACCTGCATATCTAGATCCTATTATAGCGTACAGTATTAAAGCGATAATTAAACTAGGTACAGTTGTGTAAAGCATGTATCTAATATGTTCGAATAAAGTTGACCCGGCCATAGCAGGTGCTAAATTGGTAGTATCGGAAAGAGGAGATATTTTATCTCCGAAATATGCACCTGAAACAATTGCTCCTGCAACTATTTCAACTGGGATCCCTAATCCTCTACCTACTCCAATAAGAGCCACACCTACAGTACCTGCAGTCGTCCATGAACTACCAGTTGCTAGTGAAACTACGCAACATATCAATGTTGTAGCTACAAGGAAGATTCCTGGAGAAAGTATTTTAAGACCATAATAAATCATTGCTGGAACTGTACCGCTTAATATCCAAGAACCGACTACAGTACCGATTACCATTAAAATAAGTATTGCTTGCATAGACATTTGAATTGTCTCTATGGCACCTTTCTCAATTTCTGCCCAAGAGAAGTTCAACATCAATACAGACACCAATGAAGCTACTACAATTGCAACTAGTAGTGGTATGTGAGGGTCTGCGTCTAGTACTATTATTCCATAGGAAAGACAAATAATTAGAACGACTATTGGAATAAGAGCATGAAAAATAGTAGGCTGTTTCTTTTCCTTCATAAATTAACACCTCCAATTATTGAGTTGCTTGTAAGCAACTATTTATATTAGCTTACAACATAAATTAAAAAATTTCAATATATTCTAAAAATTAAACTAATTGAAATATAAAAGAATATTAGAGGCAATAAGGGAATATCAATATCCGATTTAAATATTAAGGTTTCTTAACAATAAGTACGTTTGTTTTTGCAACCTGAGATACTTTTTGGCTTACACTCCCAAGAATTGCCCTTGAAAATCTTCCCATACCTCGAGAACCGATAACTATCAAGTCAAAATCTCCTTCTTCTGATAAATTGATTATTTCTTCAGCGACGTCGCCTGTTTTGTAGAGCGTGTTTATGTCTTTGCCTAGATCCTCAAAGAATTTTTCCGCAGATTTCAAAAGCTCTTTTGCGTACTCTATGTCTTTTTGAACTGCATTGTACCTATATTCCATATCAAGATACTTTATACTGTCCACAACTGTAATCACAGTGATGGAGCTATCAAATGCAATTGCAAGATCTTTTGCTTTTTGCATGGCAAGTTGAGAACACTTCGAGCCATCAATTGGCACCAATATTTTGTTCATAATAACACCCTCCTTTTGTAATAGTTATTAGCTCGTTGCAAAACTCTACAACTCGCATATTTACTGCCTTTTTTTATATTGAAATGGCTAGATTCCCCCCATTTTGGGTATATATACAGTGTCAAAATGTGTATAACTCAAAACAAAACAGAAAGGAGAAT
>JAHDQA010000042.1 GCA_018434075.1 Tissierellaceae bacterium | reverse complement strand
TTTTTCAGCTATTAATTGTATAATATTATTCATAGAGAATATTCTCCTTTCTTATTGTGGTTTTCCAATTACATTATATCAAAAGGAGAATTATTCTCTATATTTTTATGTTCTTTGTCCAACAATTATTTTACACTAAGAAATTAAAAATAATCGCTTATAAGCGATTATTTTCTAAATATTATTTATTTCTTCTTAATTCCTCAATGAGCTTCTCATTTAATACTTTAATATGAGTACCTTTCATTCCTAAAGATCTTGATTCTATAACTCCTGCACTTTCGAATTTTCTTAGCGCATTTACAATTACAGATCTAGTTATACCAACTCTATCAGCAATTTTACTTGCAACAACTAAACCTTCCATTCCATCAAGTTCTTCAAATATATATTCCATTGCTTCTCGTTCTGAATAGGAAAGAGTACCTAAAGCCATGTCTACTACTGACTTCTTTCTAGCTTCTTCCTCTATTTCTTCGCTTTTAGCTCTAAGTATTTCCATACCAACAACGGTTGCACTATATTCGCAAAGAATTAAGTCTTCTTCACTAAAATCTTTTCCAAACCTAGCAACTACTAGTGTGCCAAGCCTAGAACCACCACTGTTTATCGGAATTATTGTTGAAACTTTATCTGGATATTCGCATTTTGAAGTTTGATCAAAAACACATATATCGACATCTTTTATGTTTTCTTTTGTTTCACTGATTTTTAAAAGTTCTTCATTGTATTTCTTAGGGAATCTGCCTTCTTTGACAACTTCACTATTTACAATATCACAATCAAATCCTTCTGATAGTGCATAACCCAATACCCTTCCTTTCGTGCTTGCTATATAGACATTAGCTTCAAGAATATCAGATAGTATTTTGCTTAGTTCCGTAAAAGATATAGGTTTTGAGCCATAACTTTGAAGTGTTTTATTTAGTCTTCTTGTTTTTTTCAATAAACTTTCCATATTTACCTCCTCTATTATTTATCTAAAACAATTCAGAATTTTCATCACATATATAACATACTATATATTTCAAGAATTGTACAGATATTTTTTATATTTTAAATATTTTTATTATATCCACACTTATCATTAGTACAAATTATTGATTTACTTTTTTTAGTTTGCTTAATTACCATCATGCTTCCACACTTTGGACATTTTTCTTGTACAGGTTCTTGCCAAGAATTAAATTCACAATTAGGATAATTAGAACAGCCATAGAACAATCTGCCTTTTTTTGTTCTCTTTTTAACTATTTCTCCATCTTCACATAATGGACATTTAACACCTATTTTTTCCAAGATGGGTTTAGCGTTTTTGCATTCTGGATAACCCGGACAAGCTAAAAATTTGCCATATTTGCCTATTTTTATCACCATTTTTCTACCACATTTTTCACAAATTTCATCAGATTCTTCATATTTAAGTTCAATTTTTTCTATTTCACTTTCAGCTTTTTCTAATGCATTTTCAAACTTCAAATAGAATTCTTTAATCACATCTTGCCAGTTTAGTTTACCTTCAGCAATTTCATCAAGCTGGTTTTCTAGTTGAGCAGTAAATTCTTCATTAATTATTTCACTGAAATAACTAATTAATATATCATTTACAATTGTACCAAGTTCAGTAGGGTAAAAAGTTTTTTTATCAAGAGTTACATAACCTCTCGATAATATTGTCGATATGGTTGGTGAATATGTGCTTGGCCTTCCTATTCCAAGATCTTCCATTGTTTTAATCAAAGATGCTTCAGTATATCTCGATGGCGGCTGAGTAAAATTTCTTTTTTCTTCAACTTTTATCAGATCTAATTTTTCACCTACACTTAATTCTGGTAGTACAATATCATTTTGTTCTTCGTCTGCTGTTGTATAAACTTTTAAAAACCCGCTAAAATGCAATTTAGAGCCATTGCATTTAAAAATATATTCTCCATTTTTTATTTTTACAGATACTGTGTCATATATTGCGTCTGACATCTGTGAACCAATAAATCTGTCCCAAATTAGCTTGTATAATTTATATTGTTCTTTCGTCAAAGAATCCTTTATTTTGTCAGGCCACAGATTTAAATGTGCTGGCCTTATTCCTTCATGAGCATCTTGTGTTTCTTTTTTAGCCTTCTTAGAATAAGTATTTCCTCCATTTGAATATTCCTTGCCATAATTTTGTAAAATAAAATCTTTAGCTGCTTCAACAGCTTCTGCAGAAATCCTAGTCGAATCGGTTCTCATATATGTTATTAGACCAGTAGTTCCTTCTCCCTTTACATCAATTCCCTCATACAGTTGCTGCGCAATCATCATTGTTTTCTTTGAAGTATAACCCAATTTCTTCGATGCGTCTTGCTGTAAAGTACTTGTTGTATATGGTGGATAGGGGCTTCTTTTTCGCTTGGTTTTTTTAATATCGTAGATGATATTTTCATTATTTTTGATTTCACGTAATATATTTTTTGCTTCGTCTTCATTTCTAATTTTCAGTTTTATCTCTTTATCATTTACTATTTGATGGCTAAGCATAGCTTCGAATTTATCATTCTCTTTTCTGAAAAATCCTTTAATTGTCCAATATTCTTCAGGAATAAACTCATTTATTTCATTCTCTCTATCGCATATTAACTTCACAGCTACTGACTGTACTCTACCTGCACTTAATCCTTTTTTTACTTTTTTCCAAAGGATAGGGCTGATTTTATATCCTACCAATCTATCTAACACTCTTCTTGCTTGCTGTGCGTTATATAGATTTTCATCAAGTTTTCTTGGCGATTTTATAGAATTTTTAACTGTATCTTTAGTAATTTCATGGAATTCAACTCTGCAAGGAGTATTTTTGTCTATATCTAAAAGGCTAGCTAAATGCCAAGATATAGCTTCGCCTTCACGGTCAGGGTCTGTAGCAAGAAAAACATTATCTGATTTTTTAGCTTCTTTTTTTAGATTACCTACAATAGTACCTTTTCCTCTAATTGTTATATATTCAGGTTCAAAATTATTTTTTATGTCTATTCCTAACCTACTTTTAGGTAAATCCCTTATATGACCTAATGAAGCGATGACTGTATAATTTTTACCTAACATTTTACTTATTGACTTTGCTTTTGCAGGTGATTCAACAATCACCAAATTTTTAGTCAAAATAACACCTCCAAATTAACTAGCAAATAGTGAAAATACTTGGTGTGAGTTCTTTAACAACTCCTTTGATTTCAAGAATAGTAAGAGTACTATTTACTATGTTTATATTTAAACCGGATTTCAAAGCTATTAAATCGCAATGGAGCGGTCCGTCTTTTAATAATGCATATATCGAACTCTCAGTATCGCTTAACTCAACACAATTTGTATATGCTTTAGTATTATATTCGAGATGCAATATATTTTCAAGCTCTGCTAATATATCTTCTACACCTTGAACTAATTTTGCTCCATCTTTTATTAAAGAATTTGTCCCTTCACTGTACAAACTATTTATGTTACCTGGCAAAGAAAACACTTCTTTTCCCTGATTTAATGCATGATTTGCAGTAATTAGAGACCCCGAATTTTTTTGCGCTTCTATGACTAAAACACCAGAGCTAAGACCTGATATAATTCTATTTCGTTGTGGGAAATTATATTTAAATGGCTCTGTATCAGGCGAAAATTCACTAATAATTAAGCCATTATTTTCTATTTCGTCATATAATGTCTTATTTGATTTTGGGTAAATTTTATTAATTCCACAACCCAAAACTGCAATAGTTAGACCATTATTTAAGAGAGCAGTTTTATGAGCTATAGTATCTATTCCATATGCAAGTCCGCTAACAATAGCTAGATTATATTCTATCAACTCTTTTGTGAATTTCTCACAAGCCCATTTCCCATAAAATGTAGGCTTCCTAGTTCCAACAATTGCTATTGAATTTGAATTAATTATTTCAATGTTTCCCTTATAATATAATACACTTGGTTTATCTGAGATATATCTTAGATTAATTGGATATTCTTTGCTGTTTATAGTTATAATACCAATATTATTTGTTTCTTTCATGTTATAAATTTTTTCTAAAACTTCGTCTATATTAGAAGATACCATTCTGTCTATTATATTTGGATTAAGCAATCCAATATTTTCCAAATCTTTTTTAGTTATGTACAAAATATCATTCATATTTTCAAAAATGTTTATTAGCCTATCTATTTTATCACTATTAAGGCCAATATAGTTCAACCAAATAATTATTTCATCATCACAATATCCCATTTAACATTACCTCCAATATTTTTTATCTAAGCTTCTATATCGAATAGCTTCAGATAAATGGTAATCGTCAATAATTTCTTTTTGGTCTAAATCAGCTATAGTTCTAGCTACTTTCAATATTTTGTTATAGGATCTGGCACTAAATTTGTACTTTTCAAATGCCTTTGCCATCAAGAGTTCTGCTGACTTTGACAACCTACATATTGATTTAATTTCTTTGTTCGACAAATTAGCATTGTAAATTGTATTTTTAGTAGAATTTCTATTTTTTTGAATTAATCTTGCTTGTTCGACTGTGTTCTTAATGTCATTAGATGAGATCTCTTTAGAGTCTTTGCTGAGATCAGAATAATTAACAGGGAGCACTTCTATATGAATATCTATTCTATCTAATAAGGGATGACTTATTTTGTTGAGATATTTTTCAATAGATGCTTGACTACAAGTACATTGATGAAATGGATCACCAAGATTACCACATGGGCAAGGATTCATGCTTGCTACGAACATGAAATTTGAAGGATATGTAATTGATGCATTTACTCTTGATATATGTACAAATCCATCTTCTAGTGGTTGCCTTAAAACTTCTAGGACATTTTTTTGAAATTCTGGCAATTCATCAAAAAATAAAACCCCTCTATGTGCCAGCGATACTTCTCCTGGCTTTGGTATTTTACCTCCACCTATTATTGCGATGTTTGATGATGAATGATGTGGTGCTCTAAAGGGTCGTTCAGTAATCAATCTATTATCTGATAACAGACCCGCTATGCTGTAAATTTTTGTAACTTCAATGGATTCTTCAACACTTAAAGAAGGTAATATTGTTGGCAATCTTCTTGCAGACATGGTTTTGCCTGAACCGGGGGGACCAACTATAAGCATATTGTGAGAGCCGGCTGCTGCTATTTGCATAGCTCTTTTTAATCCTTCTTGTCCTTTTATATCTGAAAAATCAACATTACTACTTACACTATTGGAACTATAAGCTTTCCCTTTGTAAGCTTCTATAGTTACATTACCATTTAGAAAATCACAGACTTGTTTTAAATTGACTACTGGTATAATATCGACATCATCTATGATTGCACATTCATCTTTATTAGAATCTGGAATGATAAATTTATTTATTCCATATTCTCTCATTGATATTATCATTGGTAACGCTCCAATTATAGGGTTGATTGATCCATCTAAAGATAATTCTCCCAAATAAACACAGTTAAAATCTGGTAAATTAACAATTTCTGCTGCAGCTAATATCCCTATGGCTATTGATAAATCCATTTGGGAACCATCTTTCTTCAAGTTAGCAGGTGCAAGATTGATCGTAATGCGATTTAATGGAAATTCAAATTCTGAGTTCTTTATTGCGCTTCTTACTCTTTCTTTGGATTCTTTAATTGCTGTATCAGGCAATCCTACTATATTGAAAGCAGGAAGACCTTTTGACAGATCAGTCTCTACATCAACTATATGACCATTTAATCCCTGCAATACACATGTTTTAAGTTTAGAGTACATCAGCACTCACCTCGTTTTAATATAATTTACCATGCAATAAAAGCATTTTTGATATATATAATCTTATTATTATCCAATGGGTATACTTCTGCAACATCATACCTAACTTGAACATTATTTAATTTGTTCATTTGTATGTACAGCAAAGAGGTATTTATTATTTTCATTTGCTTTCGTTTATCCACTGCTTCAGATGGTCTGCCATACATATTATTATTTCGCGTTTTTACTTCAATAAACACTAAAACTTCTTTATCTATTGCAATTATGTCAATTTCACCAATTCTGTTTCTATAATTATGAGATAATATCTTATAATTATTAGACTTTATGTACTCTAATACTAATTTTTCACCTTCATCTCCAATATTCTTATTATTCATAATCATCTAGACCTCATAATATTTTTTAAAAATGTTTTCCTATGCATATCCGATGCTCCATATTTATTTATCAATTCTATGTGTTCTGCAGTGCCATAGCCTTTATTCTTATATAATTTGTATTGGGGGTATATCATGTCCCATTCGTGACAAAGATTATCTCTATAAACTTTTGCTACTATCGATGCACATGATACATGGTGAATTAAATCATCTGCATGATTTAATGAAACCTGATCAATATTTATGTCTAATTTTTCCGCATCAACAATTGCAACTATTTTATCTGTTGATACTTTAGACCTCTCAATGAGACTGTTCACAGCATTTTTCATAGCAAGTCTAGTAGCTTGTTTAATATTAATTTCATCTATAATCTGGCTGTCAATAGTACATAATGAGTAGTCAATGCAATAATTAATTATTACTTTATTGAGGTATTCTCTCTTTTTAGGAGATAATTTTTTAGAGTCTTTAACATCTAATACGCAAAAATATTTAGGTAATATTACTGCACAAGCAACTACATCCCCAAATAAAGAACCTCTCCCAACCTCATCTACACCAATAATATAATCATACCCTTTTTTATATAATTCTAATTCTATTTGATTCATATTTATACCTCTTTGGGACTTTCTAGAGAAATTCTTCCTAACAATCCTTTTCTAAAATCATCTATTATTATATTAGCAGCTTTATCTAAATCAAGTATAGATCCTTTCAATAAGCAACCTCTTTTTAAAGCAATATTTTCTAATATAACATCAGGTTCTTCAATATAATTATTTAAACTATATCGGTTAATCAAAAACATTTTGTTTATAGAATTCAACTTCTCAATTAACTTTAATGAAAGAGTTAGAGTATCTAGTATTTCATCTTTTATGGATCCAACAAATGCCAAATTTAAACCAACATTTTCTTCTTCAAATTTTGGCCATAATACACCAGGTGTATCTAATAAATAGATTCCATCATTTGAATTAATCCACTGTATAGATTTAGTAATACCAGGTTTGTTCCCTGTCTTTGTAGACTTTCTATTTGCTATTCGATTAATTAGCGTTGATTTGCCTACATTTGGTATACCTACAATCATAACTTTAATAATCTTTTTATCGATTGTTTTTTTTGTTAAATCAATCAATTCATCAATTCCATCACCTATTGATGAATTTAGAAAAACACAATCAATCCCATTCTCGTTATAATATTTTTTCCATCTATTATTGGTATAAGGATCGGCTAGGTCAGATTTATTTAGAACGACAATCTTCTTTTTTTGACCTAGTATAGTATTAATTGAAGGATTTTGACTGCTGTAGGGAATTCTTGCATCTAGCAATTCATAAACTATGTCCACCAATTTAAGATTGGTTTTTATAGACTCAGTCGTCTTCTTCATATGACCTGGATACCAGTTAATATTTATATTCATACTATCACCACTTTAAATACAAAAATTGGGACTTATTAAAGTCCCATTAGTAAAATCTTTTTTCTTTAACCTTAGCTGATTTACCTTGTCTATCTCTTAAGTAATACAATTTTGCCCTTCTTACTTTACCTTTTCTTACTACTGCTATTTTATCGATTCTAGGAGAGTTTATAGGGAATGTTCTCTCAACACCGATTCCATAAGATATTCTTCTTACTGTGAAAGTTTTTCTAGATCCTTCTCCTTGTATTTTTAATACAGTGCCTTCAAATACTTGAATTCTTTCTCTAGTCCCTTCAGTTACTTTGTAGAATACTTGAATAGTATCACCAATATTAAACTGAGGTAGATCGTTTCTTATTTGTTCTGCTTCAATAGATTTTATAATGTCCATCATTATCCTCCCTTCTTTGAAATGTTCTTGTAAAAACAGAGGAACACACATATTTACACGAAATGTATTATAACATAGTTAAAATTCTAATACAATAAAACTTTATATGTTTTTAATTATATCCTTAATTATATCATTTGTTGATTCATCTAATTTATTACTGCAAATTATATCAGGTCTCTTGCTTAATGTTAGATATAAAGAATTGAGCATTCTCCACTTTTTTATCCTCTTATGGTCACCACTTAATAGTATTTTTGGAACTTTCTTGCCTCTAAAATTTTCAGGTCTAGTGTACTGAGGATATTCTAATAGACCTCTAAAAAAAGACTCATCTTCAAATGATTCATCAGATGCCAGAACACCCGGTAACAACCTAACCACTGAATCAATTACTACCATTGTAGGTATCTCTCCACCAGTCAAAACATAATCGCCGATAGAAATTTCTTCATCTACATAATTTTCAACAATTCTATTATCAATACCTTCATAATGACCGGAAAGCATAATTATATGTTCTTTTTTAGAAAGATCATTGACAATACTTTGATTTAGCAATTTTCCTTTTGGAGACAAATAGACAACATAAGAGTTTTCATTTTTACAACTCATCAGGGCGTCATATATTGGCTCTGGTTTTAGAATCATTCCAGGGCCACCTCCATATGGATAATCATCTACTCTCTTATGCTTATCCTTAGAAAAATCTCTTATATTTATAGTATTAAGAATAAATTTGTCATTTTCCAAAGCTTTCCCAATGATACTGTAATTATAAAGAAATGAGAAAATCTCAGGAAATAAAGTCAATACATCAATAATCATTCTAACATTCCTTCTATAGGATCAATTATAATTAATTTATCATTAACATTAACTTCTACAATAAATTTCTTAACTGCAGGTATTAAGAAGTTTTTGCCTTCATCATTTGTTACTACATATACGTCATTCGCATTTCCTAAAATAACATCAGTTACTTTGCCTATCAAATCATTTGACAGGTTTACAACAGTGCAGTTGATAAGATCGGAAATAAAATATCTATCTTCCGGTAATTTTATTTTATCAGAATCATCAACATAAAGGTACTTTCCTTTATATTTTTCTGAATCATTAATGTTATCTAAGCCTTTAAATTTAATTATAACTAAACTTTTTTGGATTCTTACTGAGTCAATATAATATAGTTCCTTTTTATCTCCTAGATAAGCTTTACTTAAATGGAAGAATCTATTGATATCATCTGTCATAGGATAAATTTTCAATTCGCCTTTTATCCCATGAGTATTAGTAATCATCCCAACTATTGTATAATCCATCTATTCACCTGAATTTCTACAGCTTATTGAAGTATTTCAACTACTACTCTTTTGTTTTGCTTTATAGCTGCTGCCTTTACTACGGTTCTAATAGCTTTAGCAATTCTTCCTTGCTTGCCTATTACTTTACCCATATCTTCTGGGGCTACTCTTAATTCAATAATTACAGATTGAGACCCTTCAATCTCGTTTACTCTAACTTCATCAGGATTATCCACTAAGCTTTTTGCTATAAATTCTACTAATTCTCCCATAGTTAAAACCTCCATAACTATTTGTCAGCATTTTCTTCCTTTGATTCGTAAATTCCACTTTCTTTGAACAATTTCTCAACTGTTTCAGTAGGCTTAGCACCATTTTTTATCCATTTAAGCGCTTTTTCGTTGTCAACTTTTATAGTCTTTGGCTCTGTGAGTGGATTATAATAACCAATTTCTTCAATAAATCTACCATCTCTTGGGGATCTAGAATCAGCAACTACTATTCTATAAAAAGGATTCTTCTTAGCTCCCATTCTTTTTAGTCTTATTTTAACTGCCATTATTTCACCTCCTATTATATTTTATCTATTTAGAAAAAGGGGAATTGAAATTTCCCTTTTTTCTTCGGTACTTTAGAAAACTCATTGAACTTCTTCATAAGTTTTTTTGTCTCTTTGAACTGCTTTAGTAGTTTATTTACATCCTGAATTGATGTACCACTTCCTCTGGCGATCCTTTGTCTTCTACTACTGTCAATTATATCAGGATTGGATCTTTCTTTTTTAGTCATAGATTTGATAATTGCTTCTATCTTTATTAACTCTTTTTCATCGACATTTAAACCTTTTAGTTGCTTTGAGCCCATACCAGGGATCATTTCTAAAACTTCACTAAGTGGACCCATATTTTTCATCTGTTCTAATTGTTCTAAAAAATCATCCAATGTAAATGAGGAATTTCTCATTTTTTTCTCAAGTTCTAGTGCTTTCTTTTCATCGAATGAAGCTTGAGCTTTCTCAATTAATCCCAATACATCTCCCATGCCTAAAATCCTAGATGCCATCCTATCGGGGTAAAAAGGCTCTAATTGATCTAATTTTTCACCCATTCCAACAAATTTGATTGGTTTATGTGTTACTGCTCTAAGAGACAATGCAGCACCACCTCGGGCATCGCCATCCATTTTTGTTAAAACAACACCAGTTATATCGAGTTTTTCATTAAATGCTTCTGCGACATTAACAGCATCTTGACCAGTCATGGCATCTAAAACTAACAATATTTCAGCTGGGTTAGTAACAGCTTTTATTCTAAATATTTCTTCCATTAAATCTGTGTCAATGTGTAATCTACCTGCTGTATCTATTATGACAACGTCATTTCCATTTTTATTGGCATGTTCTATACCTGCTTTAGCTATATCTACAGGATTAACATTTGTGCCCATTGAAAATACGGGGACTCCAACTTTTTCTCCAACTACTTCCAATTGCTTAATTGCAGCTGGTCTATAAATGTCACAAGCTACTAGTAATGGCCTTTTGTTTTGTTTTTTTAAATTAAATGCTAACTTTCCAGATGTTGTTGTCTTTCCAGAACCTTGCAAACCACACATAAGAATTACAGTTGGTGGCTTTGAAGCAAAATTTAATTTCTCTTCTTTTTCTCCCATTAACTTTGTAAGCTCATCATATACTATTTTTATTACTTGCTGCCCAGGGTTTAAGCTCTCTAGTACTTCTGATCCTAAAGCTCTATTTTTTATATCAGATATGAAATCCTTGACTACTTTGTAATTGACATCTGCTTCTAACAGTGCTAGACGTACTTCCCTTAAAGCAAGATCAAGGTCTTTCTCAGTTATCTTCCCTTTTCCTCTTAATTTGTCTAATGTGTTTTGCAGTTTCTCAGATAAACTTTCAAAAATCAATATATGAACCTCCTTTTATTAGTAAAGGATTTTTCTTATTGTTGAATTAATACTTTGAGCTATCTCAATTATCCTATCTTCTTTAATTTCTGAACCTATATTTGTTATTTGGTCAACTAGCTTTTCGATATCTTTTATACTTTTTTCGGTATTATAAAATCTGCTAGCTAGTCCCAATATATTCTCGTATTCTATTAACTTTTCCTCTGCTCTTTTAAGTATATCGAAAACAGCTTGTCTTGTAATATTCATTTCTTCTGCTATTTCACTCAGAGACAAGTCATTATTGTAGTACATATCTATTACATCGTATTGTTTTTTACTTAATAATTTTCCATAAAAATCAAATAATATACTTATTTTTATCAGCTTATCCATTTTATCACCACATTCTCATGCTGTCAAGTATTTTTCTTGACAGCATGAATATCTATTTTTCAATATCTACAATTGTTATTCAAAGATTGAATCAATAAAAACATCCAAGTCAAAAGGTTGAAGATCTTCAACACCTTCTCCGACGCCGATTAACTTTATAGGTAAATTTAATTCAGTTTGAAGTGCGATAGCTATACCACCTTTTGCTGTACCATCTAATTTTGTTAAAATAACTCCTGTAATGTTACTTACCTCTTTAAATACTTTAGCTTGATTAATAGCATTTTGTCCTGTAGTAGCATCAAGAATTAATATTATTTCCTTCGTTGCTTCTGGATATTCTTTTTCTACAACTCTAAATATTTTATTTAACTCATTCATTAAATTGGATTTATTATGAAGCCTTCCTGCAGTATCACAAATTAATACATCTATATTTTTTGCTTTGGCTTTTTTTATTGCATCAAAAATTACTGCAGCGGGGTCAGAACCTTCTTGATGTGCAACAACTTCTACATTTGCTCTATTCCCCCAAGTCATTAGTTGATCGATTGCAGCAGCTCTGAAAGTATCACCTGCAGCCAATAAAACGCTTTTACCAGAATTTTTCAAATTATAAGCAAGTTTTCCTATTGTAGTGGTTTTTCCAACTCCATTTACACCAACAACCAGAATCAAACTAGGAGAAGGCTCTAATTCTAAAGTATTATTATCTACAGAATTAAGCATTATATTCTTTACTTCTTCTTTCAATAAATTTTTTAAATCATGAGGATCTGTTATTTTTTCATTTTTTGCTCTCTCTTTTAAATTCTCAATTATTTTCATAGTCGAAACAATGCCAACATCTGCTGTAATTAAAATTTCCTCTAATTCATCAAATAATTCATCATCTATTTTTCGATGCGATGAAATCACATCATCTATTTTTCCACTTATATTTTTGCGCGTCTTAGAAAGACCATTCTTAACTTTTTCAAAGAAAGAATCCTTTTTCTTTGTACTGTTTTTTAATTCATTCAATAATTCTTCTCCTTCTTGAGCGACAATATTAAGGTCTTGATCTTTGACATTTTTATCAACTTCTTTAGGTGTTCTTTTGAATAATCCCATATTTTAAGCCTCCTTTGTAGTTTCATTAAAATTTTCATCATAGTCATCTAGTTTTATGGATAGTACTTTGCTCACACCTTCTTCTTGCATACTTATTCCATATAAAGATTCCGCTATCTCCATAGAAGTTTTTCTATGGGTTATTAATATAAATTGGGTATCATCTTTAAACCGAGAGAGATACGAAGTAAATCTTAATATATTAGCTTCATCTAGTGCAGCATCTATTTCATCTAGCACACAAAACGGTGATGGTTTAGTTTTCAATATTGCAAACAGAAGAGCTATTGCAGTTAATGATTTTTCTCCTCCTGATAATAAAGATAAATTCTGCATTTTCTTACCTGGCGGCTGTATCATAATCTCAATATTATTGTTTTCAACATCGTCATAATCGTTGATAATTAGATTTGCGCTTCCACCACCAAACAGTTCCTTGTAGATGGTATTAAAATTTTCATCTATTTGTTTTATAGCTTGTATATATTGTTTTTTTATTTTTGTGCTTATTTCCGCGATAACACTTTCTACGTCAGATTTTGCTTTGATTAAATCTTCAAGTTGAGATGATAGAAATTCGCACCTTTCTTTTACTCTCTCATATTCTTCAATTGATCCTAAATTTACGTCTCCTAGCTTATATAATTCATTTTTCAATGAAATCAAATCGTTATTGTCAAGATCGTTATCATCGATGTTCAATTCGCTACTATCAAATTCTGCTATATTCTCTTTATATTCATCGTATATTCTTTGAACTAAATTATTTAGGTTCATTTCTGCCTTGGCGAGTTCAACTTCAATTTTATTAGCTTCTTTTTCCAATCCAGAAAGTTTTTTGTTTTCACTATTTAATGAATCTTGCAATTTGTAATAATCCTTTTGAATATTTTCTTTTTCTCTTAGTATTTCATCTAATACACTTTTTTCTTTTTCTTCTAACTCTTCCAAATTTTTTATATCAGCTCGTATCCTAACTAGTTCATTTTTATATTCATCATTCTTATAATTTAAGTTTTCTATAGAAATTTTATTTTGTTTGATTTTTTCATTTAGATTTTGAATTTCTTCTTCAAGTCTGATGATTTTCAAATTCATATCTTCTATTGACTTGTTATCTATCTTTATCCTAAACTTACAATCAGAAATTTTCATGTCGATCTCAGATATATTCTTATTAATTTCTGCATCGAATAATTTATATTTAATATTATCATTTTTTTCATTATCGATAGATATTGAAATTTCACTAACCTTATTTTTTAAATCAGATAATTTATCATTCAAACGTTCTAATTCTTTTACTAATTCGTTTTTTTCTGTAATTTTATTATTAACTTCTTTACTATTGAAAATCCCTTGAGATTTTCTTTGCTCAACCATATTTTGAAGAGTATTCAATTCAGAGATATATGTATCGTATTGATTTTTGATTTCTTTAATTTTAATGCTTTTTATTTGTTCATTATCCAATATATACTTTTTTTTAGTTTTAAGTGTATTTATTTCATCATCTATTTTAGAAAGCTCACTATTAAGTTCTTCTATGAACACTTTTCTAGTTAAAATACCGTGATTTTCATTTGATTTATTCCCACCAGTTATGCTACCACCTGGAGAAACAACTTCGCCATCTATAGTTACTAATCTGTACTTTCTATTGGTTTCTTTGCTGAATTTTAGTGCATTATCTAAATTATCAAGTATAATTGTTTTACCTAGCAAATAAGAAAAAATATTATCCAATTGGGTTTCGTATTCTATAATTTCATTTGCCAAACCTACAATTCCAAAAAATGATTGATCATAACTATCTATATTTAATGAGCTTTTTTTAATAGCATCTATTGGCAAAAAAGTAGCTCTTCCCTTTTTTTTGGTTTTTAAAAAATCAATAAATTTCTTAGCACTTTCTTCATTTGTTACAACAATATTTTGTATTGAAGAACCTAGTGCGATCTCAATAGCTTTAGCATATTTTTTATCTACTTTAAACAAATCTTTTATGACGCCTACAAAAGTACTTTTATAGGTATTGTTATGATTAACTAATTTCAATATCTCTTTTGTACTAGTAAAATATCCGTCTAAATTGGATTCTAAATCTAAATAGAGCTTTAATGTTGTATAAGTTTTAATTCTATCTTGTTCTAATTTGTTAATTTTAACATCCAGAATGGAAAGCTCAGAATTGATTTGTTCTTTGTCATTTTCAAGTTCGTTAAGAAGTGAATTCAATCTATTTAATTCACTTCTTAAAAAATCGATTTTATCAATCATATTCGAAATCTCAACATCTAAATTGTCATTTGTTTTATTATATTCTGAGATTGAAAAATCTATCTTTTCAATCCTATGTTTAATGTTGGCAATGAAAGTTTCAATGCTAGAAATCTCACTTTTAAATTCAGTATATGATGCATGAAGCTTTAACATACTCTCATCTGACGAATTAAGTAAGATTGTATTTTTTTCAAGCTTCTTTTTTAATTCTATTTTTGATTCTTCTAGAGTTTCTAGTTCTATTAAAGCTTTTTTATAGTCGCTTTTTAAATCTTCTAATTGATCAAGTATTATTTGAATTTCATTTTGACTAGATATTAAGCTATTGTTTATTTCAATTAGTTCGTTATTGAGTCTTTCAACTTCATTTTTATTATTAGATATTTTCTCTAATGCCATTGCTTCGGCATTCTTGCTTTTTTCATAATTTTGAACTGTTTCAATCTTGATATTTCGTTTATCTTCAATTAATCTATCTATATCTATTATCTTGTTTTGCCATTTCTGCTGTTCAAGAGTCATAAATTCGATTTTTTTTTCAATGTTATTTTTATCCTCGATGTACTTCTTTAATTCTTGGCTTTTCGCCTCTATATATTTTATAAGCTTATTATAATTATCCTTTGCTAAGCCTAAATCGATTTTCTTAATTTTATTGAAAAGAGACATATAATTAGAAGCCTTCTCTGCTTCTATTTGTAAAGTAGATTTTTGATTATTTACTTCACTTAACAAGTCAGAAATTCTTAATAAATTGGCATTCGTCTTATCAAGTTTTCTAATAGCATCTTGTTTATTTAATTTATACTTAACTATTCCGGCTGCTTCTTCGAAAATTAGTTTCCTGTTTTCTGGATGTGAAGAAATAATATCTTCTATTTTCCCTTGTCCAATAATTGAATACCCTTCTTTTCCAATACCTGTATCTGCGAACAATCCTTTTATGTCCTTAAGCCTGCATGAATTTTTGTTAATAAAGAATTCACTTTCACCAGAGCGATACATACGCCTTGAAATGCTAACTTCATTGAATTCTAATGGTATAAAATTGTCAGCATTATCAAAAACGATTGTAACTTCTGCAAAACCGAGTGGCTTTTTCTTATCTGTTCCAGAGAAAATAACATCTTCCATTTTATTGCCCCTAAGGGTTCGGATGCTTTGTTCGCCTAGAACCCATCTTAATGCGTCAGCGATATTGCTTTTGCCGCTGCCATTAGGGCCTATTATTGCAGTTATCGTCTTGTCGAAATTAATACTAGTTCGTTCTGCAAATGATTTAAACCCTTGAATTTCAATTTTTTTTAAATACAAATCAAACACCTCTTATATAAGCATGATCAAGAATAAGAATTGCTTTTTTGTTAATATATTCCATTACATCGATGTACTTTTCGATGTTACCTATCTTTATAATCAATTTATCGCTTAAATCATCTTTATTAAATTTTATATTTTTAAGATTAAATTCATTACATAGTTTGATCTTGTTGTAAGATTTATGACCAACAACATTGCTCATGATATTTGTATTACAATTCACTTCTAATATCTCATTTTCTGTGCTTATTCCAATATTTGATAGTTCGCTATATATTATATCATAATAGATTCTACTTTCTATTAACTGTCTTATTGCAGCATGAAAAGGGCCAGCAACAACATCTTTTCCTAATTGAATACATTCTGTTGTTTGCAAGCCTATTCTTATAACAGGTATTTGGTGATAAGTGGCTACAATTAATAAATCTTTGCATATTTCAACAGCTTCATCAACGGTCAATGGCTTGTATTCTCCTGATATAAACATGTTTTCAAGTTTCGTATTCTTTATGACTAATGTAGGATAAATTCTAATAAAATTTGGTTTTAAGTCAATTATTTTTAATAATGTGCTTAAAGACTTATCATAGTTATCTCCTGGTAAGCCAACCATCATCTGCAGTCCAAGCACAAAATTAAAATGTTTAATAAGTTTTACTGCATTATTGACATCTTCTACGCTATGTCCTCTTTCACTTAAATTTAGCACTTCTTTGTCCAGTGATTGTACCCCAAGCTCTATAATATCAACCGAGTATTTTCTTAGGATTTTAAGAACATTTTCATCTATAGCATCAGGTCTAGTAGATATTCTTATTCTATTAACTCTCTTATTATCTTTATAGAATTTGGCAATTTCTAATAATTCAATTTGCTTTGCTAGTTCTATGGCTGTGAAGCTTCCACCATAAAAAGCAATTTCAATTATTGATTCTTCATTTGAATTAAAGAATCCTAAATAATTATCTATTGTTTCTATAACTTCTTCTCTACTAATAGAAGTATTAGTACCAGTAATTTTGATTTGATTACAAAAAACACACATATGAGGGCAACCATAATTTGGCACAAATACAGGAATAATTTTTTCCTTACTCATAATCATCCTCCAAGAGAATAAGAGCTTCTTTTGCAGCTATTTGCTCAGCCTCTTTTTTGCTCCTTCCCATTCCTTGTCCTATTATATCTCCATTAATTTTTAAATCGACGTAAAATATTTTCTTATGATCTGGACCTTCTTCTTTTGTAACTACATATTCTATTTTATCTTTGGTTATTTTTTGTAATTTCTCTTGTAATTCAGTTTTGTAATCTTTGAACAAGTTCCCTTTAGCTACCTCTTTTACTATGTCAGCTTCAAAATTTGCTATTAGGTAGTTATAAGTTGTCTCATAATCGCTATCTAGAAATATTGAGCCTATAATAGCTTCACATGTATCTGCTAAGATTGATTCTCTTTCTCGCCCTCCGGTCAATATTTCTCCTTTTCCTAAGAGGAGATAATCTCCTGAATTTATTTTTCTGGCAGCTATAGCTAAAGAAGATTCGCATACAACTTGTGACCTTATTTTTGACAACTCTCCTTCTGGATAGAAAGGATATTTGTTATATAAGTATTCGCTTACAACTAAATTTAGGACAGTATCTCCTAAAAACTCTAATCTTTGGTTGCTTTTACTAGGGTGAAGATTATGTTCATTCGCAAAAGAGCTATGTGTTAGTGCAGTCACTAACAATTCTATATCTCTGTAATAATATTTTAAATTATCTTGTAAAGATTTGATTTTTAATATATGTTCTTCTTTCATATTATCCTCCGCAACATTCATATACTATCAATTGGGACAAATTAAATTATAATTGAGTCTCTATTGTCTTAATGATGTCTTTTTCTATATAACTAATTAATTGTGAAATGGCGTTTTTTATTGCGTAGTCATCAGAACTTCCATGTGCTTTTACTACTGGTTTTTTGATTCCAAGTAATGGCGCTCCTCCATATTCACGATAATCCAATACCTTTTTTAAGTTATTTAATTCATTTTTCAACAGTAACGCACCTAATTTTGACTTTGTAGATGAAGTCAATTCTTTTTTTAACATAGTAAAAAGAGATTCTGCTACTCCCTCAGTCACTTTTAACACAACATTTCCGACGAATCCGTCACAAACCATTACATCTGCAGCACCAAAAGGCAAATCTCTTCCTTCGATATTACCGATAAAATTGATATTTTCTAATTCAAGTAATTTATAAGTTTCTTTACATAGAACATTTCCTTTGGTTTCCTCACTTCCTACATTTATAAGCCCGACAGAAGGATTGTTTCTTCCAAGAACTTCTTTAGTGTATATATAACCCATAATTGCAAATTGTCTTAAATATTCTGGCTTTGAGTCCATATTTGCGCCTGCATCTATTAACAATGACATTCCTTTAATAGTTGGATATAGCACTGTTATTGCAGCTCTATCAATATCTTCAAGTCTTTTTACAATTAAAATACTACCAGCAAGTAAAGCACCAGTGTTGCCAGCAGAAATAAATCCGTCTCCTAGGCCATCTGCTAGAGCATTTAATCCTACTACCATAGAACTATCTTTTTTCTTCCTAACAGCTTGTGTTGGCTCATCATCATTTTCGATTTTTTCTTTTGCGTCTATTATCTCAACTTTATCTTTTGGATAATCTAAAGTGCTTAATTCTTTCTCAATGACATCCTTTGGACCAACCAATATAATATCTATATTATTCTCTTTGATAGAATTTATAGCTCCTTTTATATTAGAATGAGGTGCATTGTCGCCGCCCATAACATCTATTATTATCTTCATATTATCCCTCTTTTCCTATTTAATAGTTTTTTTTATTTTAACATATACTTAGTTAATAGTGAATATTAGATATTAAAACCCCTTGCTATGACCCTTTAATATAAAAAGACACCCTAATTAACATAAGCTAGAGTGTCTTTTTATATTAAAGCAATTATTCAACCACTATTACTTCTCTTCCGTCATAATACCCACAATTTCTACATACTCTATGTGGTTGTTTAGGTTCATGGCATTGTGGGCATTCTGAAAAAGTAGCCTTGTTTAATCTATAAGAAGAAGCTCTTCTCTTATCCCTTCTTGCTTTTGAAGTTTTTCTCTTTGGTACAGCCATACAAACACCTCCTCACTAATCAAAGGTCAAATCTTTTAATTTTTCAAATCTTAGATCATACGATTGCTTATCACATTCGCAATTTTTATAATTCAAATTTATACCACATCTTTTGCATAGCCCTTTACAATCTTCTTTACATAATAGCCTCATAGGTATTGAGCTTACAATTTCTTGGTATAAAAATTCGTCTAGAAAAACAGATTTATCTTTTATGACAAGACTATTTTCTTCAAACTTTTCATCGATTTTTCTATAAACTATATTGCCTTCAGAAGTAACACAGAAAGAATCACTATACGGTTCTGAGCATCTGAAGCAAATAGCTTCATATTTTATTTCACATTTAAGTTTGAATAATATATTATTTAAAGACTTCGTAATAGATAAATTGATTTTAATTGGATATTTAATTTTTATATCATATTCTAAATCAAATATCGTATCATTAAAAACTAAATTCAATTCATCTTCAAAATAGTCTTTATCTAATACGTTAGATATATCAACTAACATATAATTCACCTCTAGACTAACATTACCATTATATATTTGTCATGAGGAAAAGTCAATTATAATATTATTTTACTAATTCCATTGTTTCTCTAGCTATCATTAATTCTTCATTAGTTGGTACGATAAGAACTTTTACTTTAGAATTTTCATCGCTTATAATTCTTTCCTTCCCTTTTATGTCATTGAGTTCTTTATCAATAGAAACACCAATAAACTTAAGACCTTCACAAACCATTTCTCTGATTAATGGAGAATTTTCTCCAACGCCTGCTGTAAACACTATAGCATCAACTTTTCCCAATTCAGATGCATAAGCTGCAATGTATTTCTTAACATTGTTAGCGAATAATTTCAATGCCAATTCCGCTCTTTTGTTACCTTTAGCAGCTTCATCTTCAAGATCCCTAAAATCACTGCTTATGCCTGAAACTCCAAGAACACCGGATTTTTTATTTAAAACATCATTCACTTCGTCGCTGCTCATGTTTTCTTTTTTCATCAAGAAAGGGATTATAGCAGGATCGATGTTTCCTGATCTTGTACCCATAGCTAAACCTTCTAGAGGGGTGAATCCCATGCTAGTGTCAATTGAAATTCCAGATTTTATTGCGGTTACACTAGCACCATTTCCTAGGTGGCAAGTTATAATGTTCAAATCTTTAAAATCATTTTCTAGTATTTCTGCTGTCCTAATGGCAACATATTTATGGGAAGTTCCATGAAAACCATATCTTCTAATTTTGTATTTTTCATAATACTCATATGGAATTGCATAAATATAATTTTCCTCTGGTATTGTCTGATGAAATGCAGTATCAAAAACTGCAACCATTGGAACATCAGGCATAATTGCTTTACAAGCTTCAATTCCAATAATATTTGGTGGATTATGTAGAGGTGCTAATTCAATGTTTTTTTCCAATGCTTCCATAACTTTATTATCAATAATTACAGACTTTGAAAAATCTTCTCCTCCATGTACAACTCTATGTCCAACTGCAGATATTTGGTCCATGGATTCAATTACACCATGCTCTTTACTAATAATTGCATCAACAACCATTCTTAACGCTTTTTTGTGATCTTCTATTGGTTCTTCGATAATAACTTTTTCAGAGTTCAATGGTTCATGTTTTATTCTGGATCCATCAATTCCAATTCTCTCTACTAATCCCTTAGCTAAAACCTTTTCCCCTTCCATATCTATGAGTTGATATTTAAGGGAAGAACTACCACAATTGATTACAAGTATATTCATCTGACAACCTCCTAGTAATATTCTATATTTATAGTATATTATTTATGTTATAAAATCAACAATTAAAATATAAGTAATTTTTGTTATTTATGTAAAAATGTATTAGAATATATTGTATATTAAAAGATAGGAGTAATTTTATGAAAACTGTAGCTCTAATAACTGAATATAATCCTTTTCATTTTGGACATTTATATCATTTGAATATGGCAAAAGAGTTAACAAATGCTACCCATAGCATGTGTATAATGAGTAGTTCTTTTGTTCAAAGAGGGGAACCAGCAATCGTGGACAAATGGTCTAGAGCTAAAATGGCAATAGAAAACGGGATTGATTTAGTCATAGAACTTCCCTATTTATCATCAGTACAGACAGCGGAGCTGTTTGCTTATGGTTCAGTGCGTATACTCGAAGAATTAAATGTCGTTGATTATCTAGCATTTGGTAGTGAATTAGGTGAATTAGATATTTTGAAGGAAATTGCAAATGTATTAGTAGAAGAACCGTTTTACTTTAAAAAAGAACTTAAAGCGAATTTATCTAGAGGAACATCCTATCCTATTTCTCGAAATATAGCTATTATGAATTATTTTTCAGATGTCTATAGTGTTGAAATAAGTGATATATTAAATAACGCAAATAATATACTAGCAGTTGAATATCTAAAGGCTTTAAGAAAATTAAAATCCAATATAAAGCCAATAACTATTAAAAGAAGAGGGCACAACTACAATGATACAAGTATTTCTAATGGGTATGCTTCTGCGAGTGCAATTAGAAAACATATTTTCGATAAAGGATTGCATGATAGTTTTAATTTGGTACCTGAAAATACTTTTGTGATATTAGAGCAATTCTTAAAAGAACATAAAACATTTAATAAATTAGATAATTATTATGCTATATTAAACTATTTGTTAATAAATACGAATAGCGAGGATCTAAAAAAGCAATTTGATATTAAGGATGGATTGGAAAACAGAATTATTGAAAAGTCGTTTAATTCTAAATCTTATGAGGAGCTAATAGGTACGATAGCATCAAAAACACATACGCGCTCGAGGATAAGACGTGCTTTATTGCAATTAATTTTGAATACAAAAAAAGAAGATATCGATAACTATTTTGCCTCGACTCCTAAATACATTAGAGTATTAGGAGCTAACCAAAAAGGATTTGAATTGCTTAAAAAGATAAATGACGTTTCTAATTTAATTGTATTAAATAAATTTTCAGATTATAAAAAGATTGATATATTAAAGAATGATATTTCTATTAAAAAAGAAATATTAGCAACTAATATTTATTACTACGGTTTATGCCCATTACAACCTATCATAAATAAAGATTTTCAAACAACGCCTTATACAACTAAGTAGGTGGGTGGCCGCCTACTTAGTTGTGTCTTTAACATCATCCGATATTACTTTTAGCTCTTTTCTATTATCGTTAAGAAGTTGAATTAATTCTTTTAATCTCTCTTGTGTTTCATATAGCAATTCATCTGCGTAATCTAATGCACCATTTCTTATTTCTTCTGCACTTAATTGAGCTTTTCTTATTATCTCATTTGCTCTTTGATTTGCATTTTTTAATATTTCTTCTCTATCAATCATTTGCTCTAATTTTAGTTGTGTATCATTAAGTATATTTTCAGCTGTCTCTTGAGCTTGAGAAATTATTCTCTCTCTTTCTTCCTTTATCCATGCAGCTTGTTTTATTTCATCTGGAAGTTTGATTCTAATTTCTCTTAATAGTTCAAGAATTTCTTCCTTGTTTACCATTACTTTATTTGTTAATGGAACAGATGTCCCAGCCTCAACAATATCCTCAATCTCGTCTATTAACTCTAATATATCCATAATCAAACTCTCCCTTCATATTTATTTACAAGTGCATTTTCTACAACTTTTGGTACAAAGCATTTTACATCTCCACCATAAGAAGCTATTTCCTTAACAATACTCGAACTTAAGAAAGAAACATCAGAAGAAGCTACCATGAAAAGAGTCTCTAAATCAGGATAAGATTTCTTGTTTATCAGCGCCATCTGTAATTCATATTCATAATCCGATACTGCTCTTAATCCTCTAATTATCGTTGAACAATCTATGCTTTTAGCAAATTCGGTTAACAATCCAGAAAAAGATAGAACTTCTATGTTTTCTATATCTTGAGTGGCTTGCTTAATTAAGTATATTCTTTCATCAACACTGAACAAACTATTCTTATTCTGATTATTCAAAACAGCGATTATTGTCTTGTCAAATTTTATTGAACACCTTCTAATAATATCCAAATGTCCATATGTTATAGGATCAAAACTTCCCGGGTATATTACTTTCATTTGCAGTCACCTCATAGTTTCTAAAATAAGTCATTGACTTGTTTCCGTATTTTCTAATGTCAGCAATCTTTAAATTGCCAAAGCTTTCTCTTAATAATAAATTAACATTATGCTCTGCAATAAGAATACCATTAATTTTCAATATATTCAATGAAGATATTTTTTCTAAAGTTCTATTATAAAGTTCTACATTATCATAAGGAGGATCCATAAAAATATAATCAAATTTTAGACCTCTATTTGATAATAAATCTAATGCTTTTAATACATCCATTCTGAATACCTTTGCATCGGTTAAGAAACCTGTCAATTCAAGATTTCTATTTATTAATTGAATACTATCAATTGAATTATCAACAAAAAATACTGTTTCAGCGCCTCTGCTTATAAATTCTATCCCAATGCTTCCAGTACCTGAAAACAGATCTAGAACTATCGCGTTTTCTACAATAGGACTTATTATATTAAACATAGATTCTTTAATACGGTCTTCAGTTGGCCTTATATTATAAGATTTAGGTCCGTATAATTTTTTTCCTTTTCTTTTGCCTGATATGACTCGCATTGTAAAACACCACCACAATTAATTGAGTATTATTTCATTATCCATATTATAAATTAATTCATCAACTTTATTCTTTAGTAAAGTATATTTTGAGTCGAAAATTAATTTATTTTCGCTAAGAATATATTTTGCATCATCTTGAGCAACTTTTAAAATATTAATGTCTCTAAAAAGATTTGCAATTTTCAATTGCGGAATTCCGTGTTGTTTTGTTCCAAAAAATTCACCAGGACCCCTTAAGTATAAATCTTTCTCAGATATTTCAAAACCGTCATTTGTTGATTGTAAAACTCTCATTCTCTCCCTAGCAATTTTACTAAAATTATCATTCAATAAAATACAATACGATTTATGAGATGATCGGCCAACCCTTCCTCTTAATTGGTGGAGCTGAGATAAACCAAATCTATCTGCATTATATATTACCATTGTATTTGCATTAGCAACATTTACCCCTACTTCTATAACTGTAGTAGAAACTAAAATTTTGATCATTCCATTTTTAAAATCACCCATAACTTTTTCTTTTTCTTTCTGGCTTAATTTGCCATGTATCAAACCACAAATATATTTTTCTCCGAATTTACCATTTAATTTATGATAAACACTTTCTGCTGAATTTAAATTATCCGAATTGTTTGATTCAATTAGTGGGCAAACGATGTATACCTGATGGCCATTTTCTATTTGCTTTATGATAAAATTAAACACTTCATCCTCTTTGTCTGTACTCATCACAAAAGTTTCAATTTTTTGTCGACCTGGAGGCAATTCTTTAATAGTTGATATATCTAGGTCGCCATATAATATCAAAGCCAGACTCCTAGGTATTGGAGTTGCAGTCATTACCAATATATCAGGCGAATTTCCTTTAGCTGCTAGTTTCATTCTCTGATTTACCCCAAATCTGTGTTGTTCATCAGTGACAACTAACCCAAGTTTTTTGAATAATACATTTTCTTGTATTATCGAATGTGTACCGATTAAAATATCAATCTCACCTAAAGCCAAATTTTTCAGTATTTCTTCTTTTTCCGTTTTATTAGTGCTGCTAGTTAGCAGTGCAATTTTTATTTCTATTTTACTAAATAAAGATGTTAATGTTTCATAATGTTGCAATGCAAGAATCTCTGTTGGTGCCATCATAGTTGCTTGATAACCGTTCAATACTGCATTAAACATGGCAATGGCACTTATTACTGTTTTCCCAGAACCAACATCACCTTGAACCAAACGATTCATTTGTTTTTCACAGGCCATATCGTCTAATATTTCATTTACAACATCTTTTTGGGATTTTGTCAATTCAAATGGTAAGCTTTCAATAAAAAGATTCAACTTATCATGTCTAATGAAATTGATTCCCTTATCCGTTTTATCTTTTATTTTTATATTACTCATAGTCAATTGTAGTACTAGCAATTCTTCATACGCAAGAGTTTTTCTCGCCTTTTCAAGTTCTGCCATGTTGTTTGGAAAATGCAATGCTTTTATGGCGGATCTTTTATTCATCAAATTATAATGATTGCGTAGTTCATCGGGCAATATATCATCAACATATATTAAATATTCTTCTAAACAATTCTTTATTATATTTATCATTTCTTTATTGCTAAGACCATCCGTTAAAGGATAAACTGGTAATATATTAATAAAAGAGCTAGCATTTGTATAAGGTGATATTTCAGGGTTTTGTATTTGTATTTCATATTTATTTTTAGCTATTTTCCCTCTACAAAAATATTTCTCTCCAACCTTTATTTGATTTTTAAGGTAAGTTTGATTAAACCATATAAGGGATATGTCACTATCACCATCAGTTGCAATTACTTTTAATAATTTTAGATTATTTCTTAAGTTAGAAATAGTTGGAACTGTTTTTATTGTAACTACGCAATTCAGAGTTTCATTATTTTCATACTCTTTAATAGATTTGATAGTAGTTCTATCTTCATAAGACCTGGGAAAGAAAAAAATAAGATCTTCTACTGAATGTATATTTAATTTATTTAATTTTTCAGCTCGCTTTGGTCCTACATTTTTCACATATCTAACATTTTTCTTAAGATCATTCATATCTTTATCACTCCAAATAAACCCTACCTTAAGGTAGGGTCTTTTTTATTCTAGTGAAAATATATAGTAGTATACTGGTTGATTTCCTTCAACAAGATCTATCTCTAACTCACTAAATTTATTTTCTAACTGCTTGACAAGATCTTCTGCTTTGTTCTTATCAACTCCTTCTCCATATATAATTGTTATTACAGAAACATCATCATTAATCAGTTTTTCTATCAACTCTTCAGACACTTCATTAATGTCTTTCCCGACTGCCAATATCTCTTTATCAGTCACTCCAATTATATTTCCCTTTTCTATTGTTTTACCATTTAATTGAGTATCTCTGATTGAATAGGTCACTTGAGCAGATATGACATTTGACATAGCTTTGTTCATATTACTTAGATTTTCACTTAATTCTTTATCAGGATCGAATGCTACTATTGCTGATATTCCTTGAGCTATGTTCTTTGAAGGAACAATATAAACATTTTTCGCACTAACATTTTTTGCTTGTTCAGCAGCTAATATTATATTACTATTATTTGGCAATATAATTATATTTTCTGCATTTGATTTTTCTATAGCACTAAGAATATCTTCAATACTAGGATTCATGGTTTGCCCACCCGATATTATATGATCGACATTTAAACTTTTGAATAATTCATTTAAGCCATTCCCTGTTGATACTGAAATTATATAGTATTTTTTTACTGGCTCAGAATTATTAACTTGTCTTTGTGCGAGTTCATCTTTTAATAGAATTTCCTCATGTTGATATCTCATGTTATCAATTTTAATATCCCTAAGTTCTCCCAATTGCAACGCTTTCTCTAGAACTTCTCCTGGATTGTTAGTGTGTATATGAACTTTTATAACTCCATCAGCACCTACTACAAGTAGTGAATCACCATAAAATGATAGTTTATCTCTAAAGCCATCAATATCTTGATGATTTGTAACGATAATGAATTCTGTACAATATCCAAATTTAATATCATCAGTATCAATTTTTTGTCGCTTCAAAGAAATATCTGAGACTATTGGTGATGATATAGATTTATTTGCTAATGTGGTTACTTCTCCGGATAAAAATTCTAATGCTCCTGTCATAAGAAATAATAATCCTTTTCCACCAGCATCTACCACATTAGCTTGTTTAAGTACTGGCAACATCTCAGGAGTTTTAGCTAAGACTACATTTCCATGAGCAATTACTAATTCTAACAATTCATTGATATCTTTTACATTATCACATATCTTTAAAGCATATTCTCCACACTCTCTAGCTATAGTCAAAATCGTTCCTTCAGTAGGCTTCATAACAGCTTTGTAGGCAGTTTCTGAAGCTTTACTCATTGCAAAAGCAATTGTTTGTGCATCTATTTCTTTTTTATCATTAATTCCAATGCTAAAACCTCTAAATAGCTGGGATAAAATAACGCCTGAATTACCTCTTGCACCCATTAGAGAACCTTGACTTGCAGCTTGAATTATCTTAGATGCATCATTCTCAATAATTTTTTGAGCGTTATTGACAGCTGATCGCATGGTTAAACTCATATTTGTACCTGTATCTCCGTCTGGTACAGGAAATACATTTAAAGCATTAACAACTTCTTTGTTTTCATCGAGATAGTTATAACTTGCTTCTAAAGCTGCTTTAAGTTTCCAACCATCTATAAAAGTATTTATCAACTTGTGTCCCTCCTAATAATTAAAGATCACTTTCAGTTCTGATGCCTTGAACAAATATATTAATATCATCAATATATATACCAGTATAAAATTCCAAATTATATTTTACTCTTTCAATAATATTTTGACATACAGTTGATATTTTTACACCATATTCTAGAATAAGATATATATCAACATTAACATTATTATCATTTATTGTAACTTTTATACCCTTGTAGGACGGATCGAATCCAAAAAAGCTAAATATCTCTTCAAAAGAGTCTTTTGAAGCTTTATCTACAACACCATAGCTTTCGATGACTGCCATTCCTACTATTTCTTGAATTACACTTTCTTCAATAAAAATAGAACCAATTTCATTTTTTATTATAAGTGGCAAAATATTACCTCCCTCACTATCTTATCTTTAACATTCTACAATAATATAGATAAATATTCAACAAAAAACTAAGCATTCATTATTTTACTTGCAATTAATACGATTTGTATGGTACAATACAAGTTGTTGTAGAGGAGCTGTTACTGATATATTGTTTTGGGAGGTGTTTTTATGAGTAAAAGATGTGAAATATGTGGTAAAACTAAATCATTTGGGAATAAAGTTACTTTTTCCAACAAAAAGAGCTCGAGAACCTGGTCTCCTAATGTTAGGAAAGTAAAAGTGGTAGTTGATGGAACAACAAAGAGATTAAATGTATGCACAAGATGCTTAAGATCAGGAAATGTTCAAAGAGCAATATAGTAGAGGTTTTTTAAAAAAGCTTACAGTTTAAAAAAACGGTAAGCTTTTTATTTAGTCTTTAGATAAAATCAGTAATCCTTCTCCACTGTGTTTTATTATATATCCTACATTCTCTTCAATTTCATTACTTATCCCAAAACTCGATCCAAACTCAATATGTTTTTTTGTTAAATTATAATGGAAACCATTTAAGGTAATGACTATTCCATCTAAGCACATAGGTATTATCGATATATACTTAAAAGTCTCATCCTTAGAAACTATTTGTTCTGGTTTAATAAGTTTAATTATATTATTATTATCTATGATTTGAGTATCAATATTTAGATCTGATAATTTTTTTAAAAGAAATATATTTGCAAGAGAGTGATCTATTCTAGTACCAGTTGCACTTACTAATGTAATATTATCTGGATTTTGCGGTAATATCAAGTCTATTGCTATTTCTGTATCTGATTTATCTTTTTCCTTTGGATAAACAATAGTTTTAACTTTCTGAGATTTTAAATAAACTATTGATTTTTTGCTAATTGAATCTAAATCACCTACTAAATAATCAGGTAATTTATTAATTTTTAGTAGTTGTTCTACACCTGCATCAGCTGCTATTATGACATCATTTTGCTCACATAGGGATATCAATTTGTCTTTATTAATTTCATTGCCGCCTGATACTACTAGTGCTTTCATTTTTCCACCTATCCCAACCTATTATTGACAAAATATTTTTTTAATGGTTTCCAAATAATAATTAAGACTATTAAAGAAATAATCAATTCTGGAATTAAATATGTTGCATTATATATAAATGAATATATTATAGGATTTTGGTTCCCAGCATATTCAGAGAAAAAAACAACACCAGATATCACATGGGATATCAACCTACCGAGGACAGCTAATGTAGTCCATAATACCATTGCAAAATAGCCATTTTTTTGACTTGTTTTTATTTTTGCAAAACCAGCGATTCCTAAGATTCCAAATGCTATTGGATAATCTAAAAGCAACTGAACTGGATGAAAGAAAAATGGTTTTAAAATAAAGTCTAATATTCCATAAATTGCTCCAACAGAAATTCCAGGTAGAACCCCCCATCTTAAAGAATAGATAATTATAGGTATCATCTTTCCTGCAGATATGCTTCCACCATTTGGCATTTGGTAGATTTCAATGTATCCAAGTAAAATTGATAATGCAATCATCATACCGCCTTCAGCTAACATTAACACATTAGTATTCTTCTTCATTTTTTTATTCCTCCTTGTACAATATAGTTATAATCAAATTACAGTTTTTCACTGTAATAATTATCAATTCATTAAATAATAATATAGTCTTCTTTTCTAATCATTAAATACATTTCTTTGGCTTCTCACCCTAGCCATAAAGCCAG
>JAHDQA010000082.1 GCA_018434075.1 Tissierellaceae bacterium | reverse complement strand
TTTTACTGATGCTTTGCATGAGGCATTTGGGTTCAGAACAGATTATGAGATAGTAAGCATAAAAAAGATGAAAAATTATTTTAAGGAAACAAAAAAGAAGAAAACATTACGCAGTTTTTAAACAAGATAAAAACTCTGAAATGCTCTAATTACAATGCATTCCAGAGTTTTTATGTCTCTCAACTGTCAAAGATGGGAGTATACTATTAAAATTCATGCTCGTCAATATATTGTCAATCGACAATTTTAGTAATCTCATTGATCAGCAATTTCCCATTTTCTAATTTGAATATGCTATCTCCAATATCTTTACCAAATTTTAAATCATGGGTAACTACGATTACAGTCATGCCTTCATTAGCTAAATTCTTAATTATACTCGATATTTTGCTCGAAGTTTCATTGTCTAAAGCTGAAGTAGGCTCATCAAAACACAGTACAGATGGATTTAGCATACAAGCTCTTGCAATAGCCACTCTTTGTTTTTGTCCCCCTGACAATTGATAAGGATACATATCCTTTTTGTCCTCTATTTCCAAAGACTTCAACAGTTCTATAGCTTTATTCAAAATGCTGTCTTTACTTGCTGCCTTTAAATGATTTGGCATAATTGTTAAATTTTCCATAACTGTTAAGTGTGGAAACAAATTATAATTTTGAAATACCAGACCTATCTTTGATCCGATTTTTCTATTTTCTTTCATCTCCAATATATTTTCTCCATCTATTAATACTCTGCCTTCGTCAAGCTGTTCAAGTCTATTAAGACATCTTAAGAGTGTAGTTTTACCCTCTCCAGATTTGCCTTGTATGCAAAAAACCTTTCCAGAAGGAACTTCAAATGATAATTTCTCAAAAACTTTAATTTCTCCAAAAGATTTGCTTATTTTTTCAACTACTAGTCCCATGGTATTCTCCTATCTATAATAATCAAATCGTCTCTCTATGCTTGATAAAAGATTTGTCATTATTGCAATGATTCCAAGATACACAAAGGCTACAAATATATATGGCACAAAAGTCGAATAAGTATTTGATACTGATTTTGCAGCCTTTAATATGTCCGTAGCACCAAGTATATAAACCAACGAAGTATCTTTGACAAGTGTGATTACTTCATTTCCCAATGACGGAATTATATTTTTAATTACTTGAGGTAAAATATTTTGATAAAGGCATAGCTTTTTCCAAGCCCCAGAACTTTAGTTGCTTCATATTGCCCTATATCGATTGTATTTATTCCTCCTCTGATAATTTCTACAAAATAAGCAGTATAATTCAATATAAAAGCAATATAAATTGCTTGAAATCTGCTGAATGCATATCCTATAACAGGAATATAGTGGAATCCAAAGAAAATAAACATCAACTGTAATAATAGTGGAGTACCTCTCATAATATATATATAAGCACTTGTCAGTTTGCTAATATATTTGTTTTTTGCTCCTCTTAGCAAAGCAACAAATATAGATAATGGAAGAGAAACAATAAGCGTCACAGCAAAAACGCTCATTGTCACTTTTAACCCTTCTAAAGTCATCGGAATTAGCATCTCTAAAATTTTCATTGGATCATCTCCACCTTACATATAAAGCTATTTTGCAAACCATTCTTCGTAAATTGCATCATTAGTTCCATCATCCTTCATTTCATTTAAAGTCACATTTAACTTATTCAACAAATCCTCATCACGTGGTCCCACCTCAATTTAATGGTATTTTAATATACCATCCTCACTAGGTACAAAAATACTATACCCGTGCATATTAACGGCTGCAATCCGAATACGGCTACTCTCAAATGATTTCACCAACTTGTTCAAAGACGTGTTCATCAATCCTTCA
This sequence comes from Tissierellaceae bacterium, assembly GCA_018434075.1. Lineage (GTDB taxonomy): Bacteria > Bacillota > Clostridia > Tissierellales > Tissierellaceae > Soehngenia. The sequence goes on along the minus strand of JAHDQA010000082.1, from coordinate 11,401 downwards.
CTATGTATTTCCACCAAACAAACACTCTCTATAAGCTAATTATTGATTACTCTTTCTCGTCATCACATTATCATATTAAATTATTAGATAGTATATTATCATGTCTAAGAAACTTTTTAAATACTTTTTTATTGTTTTATAAATAATATTTTTTGATTTGTCATAAAATTTAATTCAAGGCATTCCAAACATTGTAAATGACAATGCTGATATTTGTAAATATATTACATTAACAATAGTAATTTATATAAATTGATGCTATTGTATATATTTGCTCAATTATCAAAATAGTGCTAAAATAATAAAAATAGAGATAAATCAAATTTGGGGGTATGTAAATGCACAATAAAAAAAGAGATTCGTTAATTCTTGGAGCTGCTCTGTTTTCAATGTTTTTCGGAGCAGGAAACCTGATATTCCCACCATTTTTAGGCTTTATGTCAGGCGATAAGTGGAACTGGTCAATGATAGGCTTTTTTATAACAGGCATAGGCTTACCATTCTTGGGAATAATAGCTTCTGCCAGAGCCGGTGGAGATGTTAGCAAATTAGGAAATAGAATTTCTCCATTATTTTCTAAATTTCTTGGCATAACAATAGTCCTTGCAATAGGACCCTTGCTTGCAATTCCTAGGACTGGAGCAACTTCTTTTGAAATGGGTGTGCTTCCAATTCTTCCACATGCAAATCCAATAGTTTTTATGATTATTTATTTTGGAATAACTTTATTGCTTACGATTAAACCTACAAGTGTAATAGACAAGATTGGAAAAGTACTAACTCCTGTGCTTTTGATTATTTTGCTATTATTGATTTTTAGAGGAATTTTCTTTCCAATGGGGGATCCTGTCGATGAGAATTTAGCTAGACCGTTTTCAGATGGATTTACACAAGGTTATCAGACTATGGATGCGCTTGCAGCAATATTATTTGGCGGGATAATATCTACATCACTAGCTCAACAAGGTTATAGCAGCAAAAAAGATCAATTTTCAATGACTAAGAGAGCTGGAATAATTGCAATATCTGGTTTAGCATTTGTATATGGTGGACTAGGTTACCTTGGTGCAACAGGCGGTCAATTATTTCCAAAAACTATTACTAGAACTGATTTAATTATGAATATTGCTAACAATTTACTTCAAGCCTTCGGAGAAATAGGTCTGGGATTGGTTGTGGGATTGGCATGTTTAACTACATCAGTTGGGCTTACAGCAACTGTAGGACAATATTTTAGTCAAATTAGCAATGGCAAGTTAAAATATGAGGTTGTTGTAATTGTAACTACTTTATTTAGTGCAGTCATGTCAATAAATGGAGTTGAATACATAATAAAACTAGCTGAGCCAATACTTACTTTTATGTATCCTATTGTCATTGTCTTAATTCTACTCACTGTTTTTTTAGGCGACAGCATTAAAAATAACAATGTATTTAGGTATTCCATATACGCTACATTAGTTATCAGCGCATTAGAAACTTTAAATATGCTTGGTGTTAACGGTTTTGTCCTAAAGATTGTAAATTTTCTTCCTTTTTCCTCATATGGATTTACATGGGCTTTGCCAGCATTCTTAGGAGCAATTTTAGGAGCTATCATAAAACCCCAAAAATACGATAAAGCTGCTTTATAATGTAAAAAGCTAGTGGCTTAAGCCATTAGCTTTTATTTTTTACAATCACTCTACTACTACAGCGGTGCCAGAAGCAGTTACCATTATCATATTCCCGCCTTGCCCTAGTACTTCATAGTCTATATCCACTCCTACAACTGCATTTGCTCCTATTTTTTCTGCTCTTTCTTTCATTTCAATTATAGCTGTTTCTCGTGCTTCGATTAGCTCTCCTTCGTAAGATTTTGATCTACCGCCAAAAAAATTGGATAATCCAGCAGCAAAATCTTTAATAAAATCCACTCCTAAAATAACTTCACCGAAAACAATATCTTTATACTCTATAATATTTTTGCCATCTACATTTGGAGTTGTGGTTACAATCATGATATCCCCTCTTATCTTTTAAATTAATTGCAATTATAGTATACCATATATTTACTTTTTATCGAAAATGTAAAATCAAAATTTTAATATCATACTAAATTTATATTGGCAACTCTTTAGATTCTATTCTAGTCTTTAATTCTTTTATTTTTTCTTCTATTGTGAAAATAACTTTTTTAAATTCCTCGTCGTTCTTTCCTGTAGGGTCGTCTAATCCCCAGTCTTCCTCATATTTAGAAGGCACAAACGGGCAAATCACATTACAGCCCATCTTTATTACAATATCAATTTCTGGAAGTTCAGTTATCAGCTTAGAGTATTGGTCTCTCTCCATATCTATGCCATATATCTCTTTCATAAGTCTAACTGCATCTTGATTGATTTGAGGTTTTGTTTCTGTGCCAGCTGAATAGCTCTCAAAAACATCCGAAGCGAAGTGTTTGCCTAAAGCTTCTGCAATTTGACTTCTACATGAGTTGTGTACACATATAAATGCCACTTTCAATTTTTCATTTTCCATATGGATACCTCCTAATTTCACTTCTTAACTATTTATACTTTCAGCACTCCTCTAAATCCTCTTGAAGAATAATATGAATCCGCTCCATTGTGGTACACAAAAACAGTATCATAACGTCTATCGCAAAATAATGCCCCACCCAATTCACGAATTCTATCTGGTGTTTTAATCCAACAGGACGTTTTTGTATCAAATTTTTCTATCTCCTGCAGCTTCCTATATTCATCTTCATTTAATAGTTCTATACCCATATCTATTGACATGCTTAAGGCACTTCCATCTGGTTTCATGGATTTTCTTGATGAAAGTGCCTTTTCATCATAACAAAGTGATCTTCTCCCTATCGGACTTTCTTTAGAACAATCGCAAAATATATATTCATCGCTAGCTATAATGTAATCAACTACATCAGGTTCTCCACCAGTTCTTTCCATTTCATTCAATGACCATAGTTTTTCTTTGTTTAGCTTTAGCCTATCATATATTGCCTCCCATTCAAGTTTTTTATGCCTATTCATATTTTCTTTAAACCTATTCTCCAATGTTCTTAGGAGTTCTTCTGCCAATGTATTTGATAATTCTTTAATTCTGTCCAAGTCTTTTACATCTCCTATTATCTTAGTCGTCTCCATGGGCTTGTATATTTATCTTTCTTCAGTATTACTTTACCCATTCATTGGGGTCACCCATCCCACGAACAGCGATATAATTGATCTTAGGGATGGTTACAATCTCGGGCTTTGCTTTTGGCATATAATATTCCTTGTATTCTTTCTTGAAATCAAAAGCCATAATAATCCCCTTCTTAATATAATATTAAATCTTAGAATTTATCGATTCTTCATTTTATGAATCAGTCGAATTCTTAATATCCTTATGAGAAATAAAACAAAACATATAAAATATCCATAAATTGAATACAATGGTCTATCTCCAAACTCACCATCTAAAAAGTGCATCTTTAAGAATATAAATTTTATAACATTTAAAATTAAAACAAATATTTTTATTAGAAAATAATATTATTTTGTGAGAGCATCTATCATATTTGTATTCCAAATATGTGAAAAGGTTTCGAAATAATCCTGAGTTTTTGCAAAATAAACGTAGTAGTTGCTATCCACACCAGCATCCCATGTGGCATCAAAATATAGAAAAGCATCATTATATTGAATTATATTCCACATATGATCTACGCCTTGTCCTTTTCCAGTAACATTGTAACATGGAATATTTAAGTGAGACAAAAGTAAATATACAGCATTTGCATATCCACCTCAAATAGCAGTCTTATTTTTAAATGCACCATAAGCTGTGGTCGAGTCAATGGATACATCAGATGTACTACCTTTAAATTCGGGATCATATACAACTGTAGAGGTTACATAATCATATACAGATTTAATCTTTTCTTCATCCGACATTCCCGTTGTGATAATACTTTTTAAAATGTTTTCTGCATACTCGTCCGCTTTTTCAATTCTATCTACACACTGCTCTAAAGTCATTCCTATTGGAGCAGACGCAAGTAATTTTGTTGCATCATCATTGAATGAGTAGATAATATAACCATAACCACATTGAGATAGAAGTACCTTTTGCATTATCTCATAATCCAACTCCGGATTAATTATAGCTATCTGTGCTGACTTTTGTCCTGTTAGTTGGTTAGTTACTTTTATTAAATCTTGGTAAGTAGAAATGACATAAGCACCTTCTGGAATATTATTGGGATTCACCTCACCTGTTTTATATGGCATATAGTTTAACTGGCACAATGCCATTTGACTTCTGTCATCATATTGAATAGTGATCGAATAAGCATATTTTAATGATGGATCATTTGAAAGAACATCAAAATATGCGTTTTGTATTGTCATCTGCACTTCGTCTTTTGATAAATTCATATTAGACATGTCAAACGAAACACTGGGAACAAAAGCTTTAACAGCTTTTTCTATAACAGCTGATATATCACTTTGAGATGATGGTTCCGTTGTCTCAAGTGTAGGCGATGGTGGTTGTTTATCTCCCGATACATCTGGTGGATCATAAGGTTCATTTGTTTCTATGATATCGGGAATTGTATCGATCGGTAAATTGGAGTCATTATTTTCATTTGATGAACAAGCATAAAGTATGAGGCTTAAAAGAAGAACTGATGTCAACACGATAGATTTTTTTATATATCTATTTGTTAAATGCTTATTCTTAAGTCGATTTTTTATTTCTGAAATAAGTCTAAAATTACTCATATTAGTTGTAACTCCTTTATAGAGTTTATCATTTAGCCTAAATAACTCTTAATTTTTCATTTAAATTCATTTTTCTAATCTATGACATTATTATAACGTTTTATTCTTTATGGTTTACACTTCACTAGTAATTTTTTATTGAACCTTTTATCCGATTAATACTATCTTGTTAGTAGCTTATCATATGATCTATCAATTAGTAAAGCCCCAATAGGTGCTGTTATAATTATTGATAAGACTGCTACAGTTAAAATAATCTCTCCAGAAGCAAGCCCCATTGCCAAAGGTAACCCTCCAATAGCAGCCTGAACAGTTGCTTTTGGGATATAGGAAAAACCTGAAAAAATTCTTTCTTTATAATTTAATTCTGTTCTTATGAGACTAATATATACTCCAACTAATCTAAATATTGTAACACTAATTATTAGTAGAATCGATAAAAAACCAGCATTTAGAGCATACTTTATATTAACAGTTGCACCAACTAGCACGAAAAGCAATACTTCTGCCCCTACCCACAGCTTTGAAAACTTACCTGAAAGACGTTTTGAGACTTCATACTTTTTTTGCTGAAGAGATGCACCCAATGCCATTACTGCTAGTAATCCAGAGAATCCAACAACCCCTGTCATTGAATGTTCTAAAGTAACAAGTAAAAATGATATAGAAAGAATAATGATCACTTTACTGGTATCTCTAATATGAAATTTGCCAAATAAAAACGAAAGTAATAATCCTGATATTACTCCACCTGCTATCCCCAAGATAATAGATGTTGGTATAGTTAAAAAATCAATAAGAGTTACATTACCACTCTGTGCCAATCCTGTAAAAGCAGTAAAAAGAACAATTACATAGACATCATCTACTGAAGCACCAGCCATAATCATTTGAGGTATACTTTTATCTCTACCATACCCGCTTTCATTCAGTTTAAGCATTCTAGGTACTATAACAGCTGGTGAAACCGCAGCAACAACCGTACCCATTATCGCCGCATCTAACAGATCAATTCCTAAAAGCTTGGGGCCTAAAACCATCATACCGACGATTTCAAAACTAGCTGGTACAAAACACATAAGTATTGCAGGACGACCTACTTTTTTTAAATCCTTGATGTCAAGATTCAACCCTGCTCGAGTAAGTATGATTATCAAAGCTATTTGTCTTAAATCTGTTGATGTTTCCAAAATAGTAGGATCAAGTAAGTTTAATACATAAGGCCCTAGTAAAATGCCAGTCAAAAGCATTCCTAGCAACTTTGGAAGTTTTAATTTTTCAAATATCTTGCCTAGTGTCATCCCACATAAGAATATTAATGCAAGTGATAATAACATATAATTCTCCCCCATCTTTAATCAGGCATTAAAAAAGCCAATGATCCTGCGATATTTTGTCGCAGAAGTCATCAGCTATATTAGCAGTTTAGGTTTTAAACCTAGGGGGAACTTCATCCCCTATTGAATATAGTAGGATACATGATATTATTTGTCAATTATTTATTATTGTTTATAGTGTTGATTAATTGTTGGAAAATAATTAAATAATTTTCTATTAATATTAGAATGCAAATCCTGTTTTTATATGATGCAATAATCTCCAATTTATATTTAAAGTTTCCTACTCTAATCGAATATGTTTATTTTTTTATGCACTAATTGTTAGAAATATGAGGCTTTTAGCATGTCTTTAAAACATCTTACTACTGTTCTTGATATATAGAATTTCTATCATTGTATCTTAATCTATATAGTTATCTGTGTTTTTTACATTTTTTATCAATTTATTATTTATACACAGATTATACTTTTTACAAATTTAGATCATATAATTTGTCCTACAATAATTGTAAAAAAAATAATGTCGATAATTCTATTATATTTATTCCACATTCACCTTATTTGTTAATAATAATTGTTTTTGCCCTTTAATTAGCAAAATTCCTTCTTCCTGTAACTCTGATAATTTACGACTCAAAGTCTCATGAGTAACTCCAATTAAGCTTGCTAAGCCAGCACGACTTAGTGGTAAATCAATCAATATCCCTTCTTCATTCTTAATGCCATTTTCCTTTGCTAATTCAAGCAATAGCCTTAAAGTTTTTTCCATTGCATCCTCTAGCACTAAAGACCCCAGTTGAGTTTCAGCCTTGTTCAGTTGACTTGTTACGGCAGCCAAAAGACTGTAGGAAAAATCTGACGAGGTTTTTATTAACATCTCAAGGTCATTCTTATGAATTGTACAAACGCGGCAATCTCCAATAGCCTCAGCGCTGCTATTCAATACATCGTCTTTAAACAACACCAGTTCTCCAAAAAATTGTCCTTCTCTTAATAACCTCAATATATATTGATTCCCATTTTTACCAATCTTAAATAGTTTGATTAAACCTGATTCAATTATATATAGATATTCACTTGGATCCCCTTCATGACATATGATTTCACCATTCTTATACTCTTTTTTTCGAACAAGGTTGTTTATCTCCAAGAGTTTTTCATCATCCAACTCTGAAAATATCGGTACTTTCCTTACACACAATTCTTTTGAATGGTTACATTGAGACAATTTTTTCACCTCCCAACATATATGCTATATTTACCCTAAACTCTAAACCTTAAGATGAATAGTTTACCTAGTCAACTAAGAAATTATTGATATTATATATCTTTGACCTGAGCTTTCTTCACTTCATATCCTAACTTTTCTATGACCTTTTCAACTTCCTTGATTGTCACTCTTTCATCGTCATAGTTAAACTTTACTTTACTTGAGTTGAACAATACATTTACACTGTTGTTTTCGACTCCATCTATGGATTTAACACCATTTTCTATCTTTTGCATGCACGATGGACAAGTCAAAGGTTCCAATTGAATAATTGCTTTTTTCATTTTCATCATCCCTTCTTTTTTAATTATACCCCTTGCCAAATTTTTTCATCGATCTCTGTAAAAATCATTCACTTGCTTTCTGATTAGTACTTTAATCTGTAACGCAACAATCTCATTCCATTTAGTATTACGGCCAGTATACTCAATTCATGGACCAACATTCCAATGGACATGTTCATCCATTCGCTGAAGAAAACGCTGATAAGTAAAACCAGTACTACTCCTACTGCTATCACAATATTTTGACGCATATTCTTGGCAGTTGCTTTAGCCAACCCCAATGCATGAGGTAAGCGTTCAAAATCTGAATTTATTAATACTACATCAGATGTTTCTATTGCCACATCTGTACCACTGCCCATAGCGATGCCAATCTGTGCCAATGCCAAGGAAGGACTGTCATTTACCCCGTCTCCAACAAATGCTACTGTTTGGCCTTTAGCCTGAAGATTTTTAATAAATGATTGCTTATCTTCAGGTAGCATATTTCCAAATGCTTCTGTAAGTCCTAGTTCTTTTGCTACTAAATCAACTGTTCCCTGATTGTCCCCAGAAAGCACTACTAAGTTTTTTACACCTAATTTCTTGAGCTTTTGCAAAGTTCCTTTTACATTTTGGCGGATTGGATCACGAATGCCCATCAAAAGCTGTATTTCACCATCTAATGAAGTTAGAACCAATGAGTCTCCATCATTTTGCATCTCTAAAATATCCTTCTTTATCCTTTCACTTAAATACACATTTTCTTTTTCCATCAAAGCTACATTGCCAACTGCAACCCTGTGTCCATCTATCTGAGCTATGATTCCTCCACCTTTAATTACCTCTGTTCTCTCTACTGGATAAGCTTTAACATCTCCAATATATTCAACTATAGCCTTTGCAAGAGGGTGATTGGATTCCTTTTCTATACTAGATAGATAACCAAATATCTTTTCAAATTCGTCTGTATAAATTTTCTGTTGAACAACTTTTGGATTGCCTAAAGTAAGTGTTCCTGTCTTATCGAATACAATGGTATCAAGTCTGCTAAGATCACCGATTACTTCACTTCCCTTTAAAAGCACTCCATGTTTTGCCCCATTTCCAATACCTGCTACATTGGATACAGGAACGCCTATCACCAACGCTCCAGGACATCCTAATACTAGTATTGTGATTGCCAATTCGATATCCCTTGAAACCAACCATACTATGAAAGATAGCACAAGCACTGCAGGTGTATAATGTTTTGAAAACCTGTCGATAAATCTTTCTGCTTCTGATTTAGAGTCTTGTGCCTCTTCCACCAATTCAATTATCTTCCCAAACGTCGTATCTTCCCCTACTCTGTCTGCAATAATTTTAAGAGTTCCATTCTCCAAAATAGTCCCAGCAAACACTTTAGAATCTCTCTTCTTAAAAACTGGGAAGGATTCACCTGTGATACTTGCTTCATTAATGTAACCCTCTCCGGTTATAATGGTTCCGTCGACAGGTATTTTTGCACCAGTTTTAACAAGCAATATGTCCCCTACTTCTACCTCGCCTACTTCAACAATTTCAAACTCTCCGTTATCCATCTGTTTTAAGGCACTTTCCGGAGCCATTTCCGTCAATTCCTTTATAGCTGATCTTGTTTTGTTCAATGTCCTTTGTTCTAGATATGCTCCAAATAAGAAAAGGAATGTCACAATGGCTGATTCTTCAAAATTTCTTATTAGAAACGCACCAGCTACTGCTATGGTTACCAACACATCTATGCTGACTACTTTAACCTTAAGAGCTTGATATGCTTGTATAGCTATAGGCGTTACGCCTAAAAAAGACGCAAAAACCAGTAACCACAAAAAAATTTCAGTGTTTCCAAATACTAATTTGCTAATAAATGCAGTAGCAATTAAAATCCCACTAATAACTGTTATGTGATTTTTTCTTTCTAATATCATTTTTTGCATTTATACTCGCCTCTTTCTAGACAAACCGTTTGATATAAATACATTCTACTTACTGTATATCTCATCTAATTTTGACAGCATGTTGTATACTGATTCATAACTTTCGCAGACATCACTAGGCACCTTATAATTAGCAGTTATTTCACGTAATTTGTCGAACTCCTCATCAAGATTAGGATTTCCTGTTTTTAATTCATTTGTTTTATTGAGAATTATGTCGAATAATTCCCGTACCTCATGAAATTCAGGATGATTTCCTCCATGAACTCGATCTACGATTGGAATTAATTGATCTAATTTTTTTAAATATCCTTCACTATCTTTTATGAATGTTTCATGTTCCTTCATCACACATACCCCTTTCAATTTTCTAATTTGACTTATTCTGTATTTTAATATTATCAAGAAGTGAATGAAAAAACATTGATATATATCAAAATTTAAAATAACTATTATAATATTATCAATAAATTTTTCTTCCATTAGAACAAAAAATAAAATGTCCATTTTGAAATCAATTCAATGGACATTTTATTTATACAATACTATTAATTATAATTAGGTTTAGACTCTTTCATCACCTAATATTGTCTCCATTCCTTCACTTAATTTATTTATAAAATCATCTAGCAATGCATCTTTTATTACTCTCTCAAGTCTAGTTAAATCAGTCTGCGTAGAAAGAGTAATGTTTTCTCTAACCGATTTGTTGAAAATAAAAGTATCCTGAGGAACAAAAGAAATCAACTTGAAAAGCAATTCAGATGAAATATCTCTAATCTCTTTGCCATATATATATACTTCCTGTGTAATCATCATACAACCCTGCTAATAACTTTAATATTGTCGATTTGCCTGATCTAGTTGAACCTAAAATTAAAGTCTTTTTCCCCTTTAAGAATCTCTAAAGAAAAGTCTGATTTCCTAAAAGACCCATTTGTTGGTATGATTTTCTAGGTAAAAACAACATAATAGCAGCAAATACTGACAAAGGGTTGTAGTAAAATAAGACAGCGCTTGAAAAAATAAATGTAGTAGTTTGTAAAATTATCTTTATAATAGTGTCTAAATATTGAGTTTCAAATTTATTTACATCATTTGTTATTGTTGAAGATATTTCTCCAATTGAGTGTTGTGAAAAATCTCTCATGGACATTTTTAATATTTGGTCTGTACAATCTTTCTTTAACGAAAAAAGATAACTTTTCTTAAACTTAGCTCCTGAGACCTCTAATAAATAATATCCAAACCAGAAATAAGGATAATTGCTAAAAAGATTATCAAAAGGTAAATTATTTCATTGTATTTTTCAGATAAAAGCATCTCCAATGCATATTTCATTGATAATGCTATAGATACTTGTGACAAAGCAACTATTATTGCTGACATAAAAATAGCTATGATAAATGGAAATGATTTTTTCAAATAATATTTTATATCCTTAACATTATTCTCCATTTTCCCCCCATTATTTAATATTATAGCTCGTTGCAGAACTCTGCGACTCGCATAATCACTATATTTTATATATTGAAATGGCTGGATTCCCCCCATTTTGGGTATATATTCATTAACTAGATGTGTATAACTCAAAATAAATAAAGAAAGGAGAATCCTATGCCAGTTTCAGCTAAACAATTAAATCTTTGTGACGTTTCTACTGACTTTGATAAATTTTATAATCAAAATCAAAACAATCTGCTTAATTTATTAAATCAATTCATTAATATTAGTGATTATATCCCTTTTTCCTTTTACCAAAAATATTATGCTCATTTTGGTACTAAAAGAGATT
>JAHDQA010000085.1 GCA_018434075.1 Tissierellaceae bacterium | reverse complement strand
TTCGCTGTATTACGTGATAATAAACCTTATGTGCCTGATATAAAATAATAATAACTTATGTAGCTTATCCTTCATCCAAAATTTTGCATATTCAGTTTAGGTTTATTTGTGTTGCCTAATTTCACATAAAAACTTGTCGCAAGTTCTGTCAAGGGCGATTTCCCCCTTGACTGGTTCTGAAAGAAATTCTATAATCGCAAAGGCAAAATAAACTACATTACTTCTTGACGTTTAATAACTGGTCATAATAGGCACTTGACAGTATATATACTGCCTTTCCCTTAACGCTCAATACCATGGCTTTTGACCACAGCACCTTAAGGTAGTTTGAAATCTTCACCTGTATGGCAATTTCAGCGGACTTATCGCCATCATCTGTACAGCATAGCTGTCTTCAAGTAGCTACGCTACTTGGACATGCCTTCGTGCCGCACTATCATCTGCATACCTACATAACAATATCCCCATTCATCAAGCTTTTGGTCTAATTCATTTAGAACTACATTTGCTAACAATGGGCTGATAGAGCCTCCCTGAGAAACTCCTTCGTCACTCATTATGAACATTCCTTTGTCCATGATTCCAGCATAAGAAACTATGTATTAAGGTTATAACCATGTGATTATCAATGGTTTTTGATAATATTTCCATAAGCATCGATTGATTAACTGTATCAAATAATTTCTCTAAATCCATATCGATTATATACCAGTATCCTCCATTTGAGTATCCCTGACATTTCTTCAATACATCATGGCATCCTCTATTTGGTCTGAATCCATAGCTAGTATTAGAAAACTGATTTTCATATATTGGACTTAACGCTTGATAAATTGCCTGTTGAATCACTCTTTCGACTAATGTGGGTATCCCCAGTTTACGTGTTTGACCGTTATCTTTTGGTATTTTCAAACGTTTAACCGGAGTTGGTTTGTAGCTTGAATTCAGTATTGATGATAAAATTTCTTCCCAGTGGGATTTAAAATGTTATAGAAGTTCATCTATCTTCATCTTATCAATTCCACCTACCCCTTTATTTTTTTTACCTTTTGGTAAGCATATTCATATTATCCCTGGATAAGATTCTTTCTAACATTTCTACTGTTGGTTTGTTAGTGCCGATGTCGTCCTTTTCAATCATCCTTGAATTGCGCCACCCATTTCTGTGTTTTCGTGTTCCACACTATTCCCACAGTTGACGATGGTGTCTATATTATGTTTTCCCATGTCCATGAAACCTCCATGGGTAAGAGCAACAACCTTCCTCCAATGTAATCTCCACATTTACTGTATAGACCTCGGGTAGTATTGGAATTTGCTTTGTTCAGCAAACTCGTCCACTCTAAATCAGCCAGATGTGATTTCTGTTTGTCAGTTTGGAATTTTGCCTCTAGTTTCCTTCAGATTCCACGTCGCTGTGGACACCCTTGTTTTCAGCTAACAGTTCCTACTACCAAGCTCGTAGTGTACTTTCACCACAAAGTTGTTGTCTATACCGGGTAACACTAAAGCGGTGAATTATGTCCACCGCTTTAGTATCACTCAAAATTTCTATGTGAAATACACAAAACTCCTATTTGACATTATTTATAAGAAAACAAAGCTCAGATGTGGAGTCACTTGCACTTATTGTCCTTTAAGTGGCTGGATACCAGGATCATTTTTACCTTTATAAATAATGTAATAAATTTGACTTTCATAAGTAACATTCCCTGGGTAAGCCGTACCCATATAAACGTACTCATTCGTCCAAATAGCAGTTCCTGGAGATGAATAGTTCCACCTTAACGGTTGCGTTCCACCTGGTTTATGTGCCCAAGCATTTAATGTATCATAAGTCTTCATAAAATGATAATCAACATTACTGTTATCTTTTCTGATGCAGATTACTCTAAACCACTGATCAGGAAAGCTTGTTGGCTTAGTTGTAGTTTTGTAACCCCAATAACCCATTACATCCAAATCAGCTAAAACAACATCTGCCATTTGAGAAATAGATAAAGACATGCTAAATGGAGTATTTGATGTTGCCCCTGGTTGCAAACCTGACACCATACCTAGTGAATAAGCGTAACAGTTATAATTCAAATAAGAACTACTCCAAGAACCAATAGCTGTACTGTTTTGCAAAGTATATTGCAAAAGGGTTTTCGCTTGAAGCAAGTTCATTTTAGTAAGAACCCTTGCCATTTCAGCCATCATTTGATTTGATTGCTCATAATTAAATGATGCAATATACGGGTTTACCTTGCCTTCAATCAACAAGGGTACATAATTTGATACAAAAAATTTAGCTATATCCTTATGTTTTTGATAATCCGAAGGTAACCGCAATCCATTAGCTTCTAACGTCTTTAACATATTAGTACTGTCAAAAGAAAGTATTGTTTCTTTAGGAATCGAATCATTTTCCTGTGCATGAACAGCTGATAATGTCGTCATGAAAATAGCAACTAGCAAAGTTACCAGTGCCAAGAAATGCAACTTTTTACTTTTCATACCCATATTGTCCTCTATTCTTAATTATTTTTTAATACAATTGTTACTTTCTTAGGATGCTTTCATATATCTTCTTTATGTCGTCTGCCATTTCTTTGTACCCTGCATGACTTCGCGAGGTAGCACCGTTTTTCAGAAGATTGAAGTCACTTTTTATATATTCTGCTAACTGCTCATCAGTGAGTTCTTTTTTTAAATCTTCGTTCACCTGTAACCCGTTATTTATGAGTACTTCATACAAGTCACTAGCAGACATTTCCTCAATTTCAGCATCAGTATAACTCACATTCTTCCCGCCTCTATAAGCTATAATAGAGCCTACTGCTAATGATGATAGAACAAGAAGTAACAATATGATTTTTTTTGTAGACATATATACTCACCACCTCGTATAATAAAGTCATAGTTTAAAAACTATATTTTCTTTTCTATCTCATAAGTCTTATGGGATAATATTTGTACAGATAGATGTAGTAGTCCACCTTCTTGAAGTGTTGTCTTCCTTTTT
>JAHDQA010000144.1 GCA_018434075.1 Tissierellaceae bacterium | reverse complement strand
GTCTTTTGCTGATGGATTGTCTATTTCCCAGAAGAGAATTGCAGCCCATACTGAAAAGACAAGCTGGATAAATCTCTCAATGGAGTTTTTATCCCTTAATTGATAATCTTTGAACCCCAATTTTTGATTTGTTTCTCGGTGGGCTGTTTCGATATCCCATCTATCCTCGTAAATAGATATGACTTCTTTCGAAGAAAGGGATTTGTCGGTGCTTATGATATACTTTGTTCCCCCGTCTCTCTTTCTTTTAGAGATAACAAGTTTGACCTCTCCGATGCGATCAATTATAACATTCTTTTCAAATGTGTAATAAGTCTTTTTCTTTCCCCGGACATTGATAATTGTCTTGGTGAAATGCTTTTCATCAATTTGGTTTGCCATTTCCTTAACTTGGAATTTCATGATGTTATTTATCCCAACTTTTCTATCGGATTTAATTTGGCACACTACGCTGTGCCCTATATTTATGCATTTATTAATTAAGTCTTCGGATGACCACCAGCTATCGAAAACTATACAGAGGTCCATCCCTTTTGGGACCTTCAATGGTTCAATTATCTCATCAAAGGCAATTTCCAGCTTTGTCTTGAAATTCACACATTCATCGCTATTTTTGAAGTACATCTTAGCCTTATGTGGAATGAATAATCCTTTTGACTGGATTACAGAGGTAACAAAATTGTTACCCCAAATGTAGGATTCTTTACTATGATCGTAAAATCTACCAACACCATCCGTTTGGATTCCATTCTTTTCGTTATATGTATCATCAATTATTAGCAATATTTTATCATTATTTTTTAAACATAATTTATCGATGAAAAGATCCACTTTACGCTGCGCAACCTCATTCTCATCCCAGTTAGCATCGCTTAAAAACCAATTATATGAAGAACGTGCCTTTTTACCTTTACTGCAATCCGCCATAGTATCACATAGGTTGGCGACAGTCTTGGATTTATCACATACGCTCAGAGCCCCGCATAGGTCTCGAAATGAGCAATAGCTCGGTTTGGTAAAGAGATCCTCAAATTTTTTCAAGAACGGCTCTAATTGTAATGGTACCTTTACTATTTTGATCATTCTACTCCCATACGAGTAAAATCAATCCAAGTATAAAAACTTTAAATTTTAAAATCGTGTTTGAGATTTGAATTAATCAACATATATTATAAATAAAGCTAAAAGTTGGAAAGTACAGGAGGATTGTATATCCCTATGTTATCCTTTCCATCTCCATCCCAATCACCGATTATTGGCACCATTCCCGTTGGCCCGAAGTTCACGCTGTAGTCAGCAGCTCCCGGTTGATTGGAATAGCTTAAATAGAACATCGCCGTTTGGGGATTATATATCCCTATGTTATCCTTTCC
>JAHDQA010000055.1 GCA_018434075.1 Tissierellaceae bacterium | reverse complement strand
GTGGAAAACCTATATTTTAGCTAGGTTTATTTAAGTGTGCTTAAAAACCAATATAATAGTACCTATATGTAAAAATGCTCTTAAATATAGAATTGGAGCAAGATCAAAATTGATCCTACCCCAACAATTGACAAAGAGCCTCTTTTTTTATGGTGGGCCTTCAGGGACTCGAACCCCGGACCTGCCGGTTATGAGCCGGACGCTCTAACCAACTGAGCTAAAGGCCCTCGCTAAATTTGGCAGGGGTGGCAGGATTTGAACCCACGACATTCGGTTTTGGAGACCGACGTTCTGCCGCTGAACTACACCCCTAGCTAAATAAAAAATGGTGCCCAGAGCCGGAATCGAACCAGCGACACGTGGATTTTCAGTCCACTGCTCTACCGACTGAGCTATCTGGGCAAAAAGCAGATATGTAATTGGTGGGCCTTCAGGGACTCGAACCCCGGACCTGCCGGTTATGAGCCGGACGCTCTAACCAACTGAGCTAAAGGCCCTTAAAGAATGTGGCGGAGAAGGAGGGATTTGAACCCTCGCGCCCCTTATCGGGACCTACTCCCTTAGCAGGGGAGCCTCTTCAGCCACTTGAGTACTTCTCCTTTTGGCGGAGAGAGTGGGATTCGAACCCACGTGGGCCGCAAAGCCCAAACGGTTTTCAAGACCGCCCCGTTATGACCACTTCGGTACCTCTCCATGGTGATCCATCCGCGACTCGAACGCGGGACACCCTGATTAAAAGTCAGGTGCTCTGCCGACTGAGCTAATGGATCAAATTTAAAAAGTGGCTGGGGTGGCAGGACTCGAACCTGCGAAAATGCTAGAGTCAAAGTCTAGTGCCTTACCGGCTTGGCTACACCCCAACATAATGGTGCACCTAGGAGGATTCGAACCCCCGGCACACGGATTAGAAGTCCGTTGCTCTATCCTACTGAGCTATAGGTGCACGTTATTGATTCTATGGAGCGGGTGAAGGGAATCGAACCCTCGCAACCAGCTTGGAAGGCTGGGGCTCTACCACTGAGCTACACCCGCATATTAAGTAATTTACTTTTATTGGTGGAGGAGACTGGATTCGAACCAGTGAAAGCTGAGCTAACGGATTTACAGTCCGTCCCCTTTGGCCAACTCGGGAACTCCTCCTAAATCTTTGGAGCTGGCGAGAGGACTTGAACCCC
>JAHDQA010000119.1 GCA_018434075.1 Tissierellaceae bacterium | reverse complement strand
ATTAAGAGACAATTTGACAACACTCCTTTAAAATATGGTTTTGGTTGATTATATTTTACCAGAGTTTGTCAGTTGTCTCATCTTTTTTTGTAAATAAAATGGTGCTGGTTTTAATCACCAACACCAAAAATTATAGAGCCTGAAAATTCCACTTGGATTTTTTTACACTACGATTTGTTTTATCTCTGGCTCTTTGTCGATGTTTAAGAGATCTTCTCCAATCTCGTAAACATTTCCCGCACCCATTGTAACAATAATATCATGGTTAGAAACTTCATTTAATAGAAAATCTTCTATTTCTTTAAATGAACCCAAGTATATAGCATCAGTGCCAGACAACCTGATTTTTTCAGCCAAATCCCTAGAGTGAATTTCACCTAAATCTTTTTCTCTAGCGGCATATATATCAGCTATAATCACTTTGTCTGCATCAGTGAAAGCCTTTGAAAAACTGTCTAATAATATCTTTGTTCTTGTAAAAGTATGAGGTTGAAACACACAATATATTTTCTCGTTAGTGGATTTTCTTATCGCTCTTAAAGAGGCCATTATCTCGGTTGGATGATGAGCATAATCATCAATTATCTTTATATCTCCTAAAAGTCCTTTATACTCAAGTCTTCTATGAACACCATTGAAATGGGATAATTTATTTAATATCTCATGATCTTCCATTCCTATCAAGCTAGATACGCAATATGTCGCCAAGGCATTGTATATATTGTGCTCTCCCATGACATTTAATCTTATATTGCTTATTAAATTATGGCCCTTATAAATGTCAAAAGATGGATTTCCATGTATATCATATTCAATATTTTTTGCAGTTATGAAAGCATCACTATTAATTCCAAATGTAATTATATTTGAATCAGCACTATCCAATATAGAATAGATATTTTTATCATCTATATTGACAATTAAATATCCATCATTTTGAATGTTTTTAAAATAACCTTTAAATGTCTCTTTTATATGGTCAATATCTCTAAAGTAATCTAAATGATCTTCATCTATATTTAGGATTACAGCTATTGTAGGAAAATATTTCAAAATATTTGCTTTGTATTCACAAGCTTCAGTTAAGAGCAAATCATCTGAACCTAATTTGACATTTCCACCTATATCGTCCAAATTACCGCCAATCAACATTGTCGGATTCAAATCGGAAAAATTCAGTACAGTAGCAAGCATGCTAGTAGTGGTAGTTTTTCCGTGAGTTCCTGATATTGCAATGCTTTTCTTGTAATTTTTCATCAAAGCTCCTAAGAAAGTTGCTCTATCAACTAATGGTATTCCTCTTTCAATGCATTTATTTAACTCCACATTGTCTTTTGAAATAGCATCGGTATAGATAACTAAATCTGCATTATCTATATTTTTTTCATCATGACCGATAAATACTTCTATTCCAATATTTTCTAGGTGCTCGGTAACTTTGCTTTTTTTAGTATCTGAACCGGTCACTGTAAATCCCTTATAAAACAGTATTTCTGCTAAACCGCTCATACTTATACCACCAATTCCAATAAAATGGACTTTTTTGAAAATTTTTTCATATAAATCAAATTCAAACATTTACTTTCCCCCTGAAGACGTATATAATCAATGTATAGTATTATTTTCTATCTTTATTCATTAGTTTTCGGATAAATTATACCACAATGAAATAATTAATAAATACTTTTTTAAAATTTACACAAAATAAAGGTATTTTTCTAAAAAATTAGAATATATATATTTGGATGTGATTGTTTCGTCAAGGAAGGTGGTGAGACTATGAAGATAACAGACGTAAGGGTAAGGAAAGTAACTGAAGAAGGTAAAATGAAGGCAATAGTATCTGTGACTTTTGATGATGAATTTGTAGTTCATGACATTAAAGTCATAGAAGGGCAAAATGGGTTATTCATTGCTATGCCAAGCAGAAAAATGGCAGATGGTGAATTTAGAGACATCGCTCACCCAATTAATGCCACCACAAGGCAAAAAATCCAAGAAGCAGTATTTGAAGAGTATGAAAAAACATTGGCGCAAGAACATTCAGAAACAGCCGAAACCAACGAGTAAAAAAGCCTTAAGGCTTTTTTACTTTTTTTGACATCAATTTTATTAGGTATTTGTTTAATTTTTTGTGGACTTATTCTTTTTTTGGGTTAAAATAAATAAAGAGGAAAAAACAAAAGGTGGTGATATATTGAATATTGGGATAATTCTTGCTGCGGGAGAAGGCAAGAGAATGAAATCTAGACATGCAAAAGTTTTACATAAAATTTGTGGCAAACCAATGATATCATACGTAATAGAGGAAGCTTATAAATCAGGCGTAGACAAGAACATTGTTGTCGTTGGACATAAAAAAGAAGAGCTCATTGAATATCTAAGAGATGTTGACGTAATAGTAAGAGAACAGCCAACAGGAGAGGGAAGCCCTTATGGAACTGCTTTTGCAGTTTCTCAAGCGATTGATGAAGTGGAAGACGATGATGATGTAATCATATTGTGTGCGGATACACCTTTGATAACAAGCGATTCCATAAAAAATCTTTTTGAATATCACAAAAGTACAAAAAGTTATGCTTCAGTATTAACCACTGTTCTTGAAGATCCTACTGGTTATGGTAGAATAGTAAGAAAGAGCAATGGAGATTTATTAAGAATTGTAGAAGATAAAGATGCAACCGATGATGAGAAAAAAATAAAAGAGATAAATTCTGGTATTTATTGCTTTAATGGAAAAGCATTAAAGGAATCAATTGAAAAAATTGACAATAAAAACAAACAAAATGAATATTATTTAACCGACGCAATTGGGATACTTAATTCAGAGGGGTTAAAAGTAAGTGCTTATGAGATTAGCAACTGCGAAGAGATTTTAGGAGTAAATAGTAGAGAGCAGCTTGCGATAGCTTCTAAAATAATGCAAAAGAGAATAAATAAATACCATCTGGATAATGGGGTAACTATTGTGGACCCCGATAACACATACATTGAACCAAATGTAGTTATTGGATATGATACAATAATTTACCCAGGAGCAATAATCGAGAGCAATTCGATTATCGGCCAAAATTGCAAGATTATTGGAAACACAAGGATTGTAAACAGTGAAATTGGGAATGGCTGTGATATAGATTCAACGCTGATTGAATCGAGCGTAATTGGGAGCAATTGTCACATTGGGCCTTTTGCCCATTTAAGACCAAATTGCAAGATTGGAAGCAATGTCAAGATTGGAAATTTTGTTGAGATAAAGAATTCGACAATTGATGACAATTCTAAAGCCGCTCACTTATCATATGTCGGAGATGCAGATGTAGGCAAAAATGTAAACATTGGATGTGGAGTAGTTTTTGTAAATTATGATGGCAAGAACAAATTCCGCTCTACTGTAAAGGACAACGCTTTTATAGGAAGTAATTCAAATTTAGTAGCTCCTGTTGTCGTAGAAGAATACGGCTATGTTGCAGCTGGTTCGACTATTACCGACAATGTAGATGAAGGAGACCTTTCAATAGCTAGAGCAAGACAAATAAACATACCGGGATGGGTTGAAAAAAGGGGATTTAAAAATCACAAATAACTAGGAGGATATTGTAAATGAATCTTTGCTATGGGGAGATTAAAGTTTTTACTGGCAATGCAAATAAAGAGCTTGCTAAGAAAATATGCGAGGAAATGGGTGCTAAACTCGGAGATTGCGAAGTGTCAACTTTTAGTGATGGAGAGCTGAATGTTGATATAAGGGAAACTGTAAGAGGTGCGGATGTATTTATAATACAACCAACTTGCTCACCTGTTAATGACAATTTAATGGAGCTATTAATAATGATTGATGCTGTAAAAAGAGCTTCAGCAGGTAGAGTAAATGCAGTAATACCTTATTATGGGTATGCTAGACAAGACCGAAAAACTAAAGCGAGAGAACCTATCACAGCAAAATTGGTTGCAAATCTTATTGCAGTCGCTGGCGCAGATAGAGTTGTGTCTATGGATTTACACGCAGGCCAGATCCAAGGATACTTTGACATCCCTGTAGATCATTTATCAGGCATACCATTGTTGGCAAACTATTTTAAGAACATAGTTGATGAGGACTCTGTAGTAGTTTCACCAGATTTAGGAGGTGTCACTAGAGCAAGAACTTTTGCTAATATTTTAGATCTTCCAATAGCAATTATCGAAAAAAGAAGACCAAAAGCGAATGTATCTGAAGTCATGAATGTGATAGGAGATATTGATGGCAAAAATGTAATATTAGTAGATGATATTGCTGACACAGCTGGAACTTTGGTAAAAGCAGCAAGTGTTTTGAAAGATTTCGGTGCAAAAAAAGTCTATGGCTGTGCTACTCATGGGGTTCTATCAGGGCCGGCCATTGAAAGAATTCATGATTCTGTGCTAGAGAAATTTGTAATTACTGATACAATACCATTACCAGAATTAGCAAAGATTGATAAAATTGATATTGTAAGTGTTGCACCTTTGTTTGCTGAAGCGATCAAACGAATTAATAGCAACCAATCAGTTAGTATAATTTTCAATTAATATAAGGGGATGGTTCGGTGATAATTATTGCCGGGCTAGGTAATCCAGGCCGAGAGTATATTAATACAAGACATAATATAGGTTATATGGTCATTGATGAACTAGCCAAAAGAAACAATATTGAAGTGGATAGGATTAAATTTGACAGTTTAACCCGAGAAATAAATTTACATGGTGAAAAAGTACTTTTTCTAAAGCCTATCACATATATGAATAACAGCGGTATTGCTATAAGAAAAGCTGTGTCATTTTATAAAATACCTTTGGAAAACTTGCTTGTGATATATGATGATATTGATATAGATTTTGGATCTGTTAGAATAAGAAAGAAAGGTTCCAGTGGAACTCATAATGGAATGAAATCAGTTGTAAAAGAGTTAAATAGCACTGACTTTCCAAGGATTAGAATAGGTGTTGGAAAGAAGCCACCGGGATGGGATCTTGCGGACTTTGTCTTAAGCGATTTTACCAAAGAAGAAAAGGTTACTATTCAACAAGCTATTAACTTAGCTTGTGATGCAGTAGAAGTATTTATCAAAGATGGAATAGATAAATCTATGAATTTATATAATAAATAACTTACTCGCCCAGGTAATACCTGGGCTTAAGGTGTTAAAGAGGGATAGTATGAGAGACATTTTAATTGATCCATTGCTGAATTTGGATTCATATAAAAAATTGAATGAGAGCATTGTAAATCATGAATTTCCAATTATGATACATGGATTGATTGAAGAAAATCACTCCCATTTTGTATATGCTCTTAATAGACATTTAAATAGACAAATAATTATTATTACAGCAGAGGAAACTAGAGCTAAGAAACTAGTCGAAAATATAAAAGCTATGTCAAGTTATGGTGACGCAGAGTATTTTCCAAAAAAAGAAATGATGTTTTATGACATTGAGGCATTAAGCAACCAAATTTCACATGAAAGATTGAGAATTCTAAACAGACTAGTGAATGGGGACAAAATAATATTGGCATTAAGTGCACAAAGCGTATTTGATATCTTGATCAACAGGAAAATATTTGAGAATTCTATAATCCGTATAGATCTAAATAGCTCTATAGAATTAAGATCATTACAGGATAAATTGGTTCAGTTAGGCTATGAGAGAGTAAATCAAGTGGAAGGCAAAGGCCAATTCAGCATAAGAGGCGGGATTGTAGATATTTTCTCGCCAAATTATTCATATCCATTCCGAATTGAATTGTTTGATAATGAAGTAGACTCCATAAGGTATTTTGATGTCATTTCTCAAAGAACTATCGACAATTTGGATAATTTAGAGGTTATTCCTGCAAAAGAAATCATTTTATCTGAAATCCAGAAAAAAAATATTGCTGCGAATTTGGAAAAAGATTTAAATAAACATATGAACAGAGTTAAAAATTCGAAGGCAAGTGAAATGGCTATAAATAAGTATAATCATATACTAGAGATTTTAGACAATAATAGCGATGTAGCAAATATAGATTTGATTTTACCCTATATAGATGAGAGCATAAGAGGCGGCATAACTGATTATTTTTCTCCAGATAGCATCGTATTGCTAGACGAAGTCAAAAGCATTGAAGAAAAGATCAAAACAAATAGGGATATACAAAATTCTGAATTGCTAGAGCTATTTGAAACTGGAGAAATACTTAATTCTCATTTGTATTTAAACTACGATTATTTAAAGTTTCTTCGAGCTTTAAAAGATAAAAATATAATCACGACGAGCTTTTTCTTAAAACAAGACAATGATTTTCCACCAAAAGCAATTTATCAGATTTCAGCTAAGCAGGGCTCGTATTATGCTAATAATTTCAATTTTCTTATTGAAGATTTAAAAAGATATATGTATCGTGGTTATAAGACATTGATTTTCTCTGGTACTCTTGAAAGAGCAAACAGATTGAAAACTCAACTTAGCGATTCTTCAATTAATGCATCCGTAATTGAAGATGAAGATAATATCATTCAATCATCACAAATTTTTATAATTCCTAGGAGCTTAGAAAAAGGATTTGAATATGAAAATGTGAAATTTACGCTTATAAGCGATAAAGATATATTAGGCAGTAGCAAGAAAACTAAAAAAGCTAAGAAAAATAAAACGAAGGCAAATGATGCAATATCTTTAGGGGATTTAAATGTAGGAGATTATGTAGTCCATGAAAACCACGGTATTGGTCAATATTTAGGCATAGTACAACTCGATGTCGATGGAGTAAAAAAAGATTATCTATCAATTGCATATCGAGGCAAAGACAAGCTATACTTGCCAATTGACCAAATGAGCATGATTCAGAAATATACAGCCAAAGATGCCGGTTTACCTAAGGTAGACAGCCTAAACAGCATTGAATGGATTAAAAAAAGAAATAAAACAAAAAAAGCAATTGAAGAAATGGCAAAAGATCTTGTTGAACTCTATGCAAAGCGCGAAAACATAGAGGGCTATGCGTTTTCTCCTGACACGCCATGGCAGAAACAATTTGAAGACAGTTTTCCATATGAAGAGACAGAAGGTCAATTGAGAGCAATCGAGGAAATCAAAGCAGATATGGAGAAACCAAGACCTATGGACAGGCTTTTATGTGGAGACGTAGGGTATGGAAAGACGGAAGTTGCTTTAAGAGCTGCTTTTAAGGCTGTAATGGACGGGAAACAAGTGGCAATATTAGTTCCAACTACAATATTGGCACAGCAACATTACAATACTATAATTGAAAGATTCTCTGATTTTCCTGTAAAAATAGGATTGCTAAGTAGATTTAGCACATCTAAATCAATTAAAAACACTTTGTCTATGATAAGGAAGGGCTCTGTCGATATAGTCATAGGTACTCATAGGATTTTATCAAAAGATGTTGTATTCAAAGACTTAGGATTGTTGATCATAGACGAAGAACAAAGATTTGGAGTAAAACACAAAGAAGCTCTAAAAAAACTGAAAGAAAATGTAGATTGCTTGACATTAAGCGCAACACCAATTCCGAGAACTTTAAATATGAGTTTAATCGGGATTAGAGACATGTCTGTAATTGATGAACCGCCTGAGGAAAGGTATCCAGTTCAAACATATGTATCTGAGTTAAACAAGGCATTGATTAGAGAAGCAATTCTTAAAGAAATCTCAAGAGGCGGACAGGTCTATTATGTATATAACAGAGTTGAATCCATCGATAAAATAGCGTATGAACTCGAGCAACTAGTCCCAGAGGCAAGCTTTGGCGTAGCGCATGGCCAAATGACAGAAAGACAATTGGAAAATGTTATGATTGATTTCATCAACAATGAAATTGATGTTTTAGTTTGTACTACAATTATTGAAACTGGAATGGACATTCAAAATGTCAACACTATAATAATTCACGATGCTGATAAACTAGGTCTATCTCAGTTGTATCAACTTAGAGGAAGAGTTGGAAGAACAAATAGACTTGCCTATGCATATCTGATGTATCAAAGAGATAAAGTTCTAAGCGAAGTAGCGCAGAAAAGGCTAAAAGCGATTAAAGACTTTACAGAGTTTGGAGCTGGATTCAAGATTGCGATGAGAGATTTAGAGATCAGAGGAGCTGGAAATTTACTTGGCTTAAGTCAACACGGGCATATTGAAAATGTTGGCTATGACCTCTACATCAAATATTTGCAAGAAGCAGTTCAAAAGGTTAAAGGAGTTAGCGTAATAGAGAAAATAGATACTACGATAGATTTGAAATTAGATGCGTATATAAGCTCATTCTATATAGAAGAAGAAGAACAAAGAATTGAGATGTATAGAAAAATTTCATCCGTTGAGAGCAAAGAAGATATTGATGAATTAACTGATGAGTTAATAGATAGATTTGGAGACATACCACAGCCTGTTTTCAATCTAATCACAATCTCATATATCAGATATTTAGCAAGCAAAAATAACATAACAAATGTTGAGCAAATTGATAAAGGCATAATGGTAAACTTTGCAAATGTCAACAATATTTCTTTAGAACTCATTACGAAGTTGACTGACAAATATAAAAACAATGTTTTCTTTAATTTAACAAAAAATGCGAATATAACAATAAAAGTTAAAAAAGATATTTTGAAATCTACTTTAGAATTAATTCAGATAATTGACAGTATAAATAGTAGACAAAAAGATTGATAGAGGGAGTGGTTATTTGAAAAAGAAGAGTATAATAAAAGTACTTGCAATATCTTTCCTATTCATTGCATTATTATCAGGCTGTTCTAGTAGCAAAGATGGAGTAGTTGCAATAGTGAATGGAGAAGAAATATCTATTGATGAATATAATCGCGAATACGAAATTTACAAAGCTTTATTTGTATTTCAAAATGGAGAAGAAGCGCTTTATGAAAAATCATCAGATGATAAGACGTATGAAGATAAATTAAAAAGAGATATTTATGATAAACTGATACTTGAGAAAATCATAGAGCAAGATTTCAATAAATCTGGTTTTACAATAACAAGTCAAGAGTTAGAAAAATACATGGAAGAATCACTAGGCGAAGTTAGAAATGAATTTAGCGATTTCATAGAGAAAATTGGAATAAGTTGGGAAGATGTTGAAAAACTTCAAAAATCAGAGCTAATGGTCAACAAACATAGGGATCACTATTTTGAGACATTAAATATTAACGATATTGAAATCAAAGATTATTATAATAAACACAAAGATGAAATCATAAAGTACAGATTAAGCCAAATTTACTTGGAAGATGAACAAAAAGCCAATGAGATATTGAATAGGCTAAAGAATGGCGAAAGTTTTGAAGAACTTGCTAAAATAGAGTCAAAAGATAGTATTTCAGCTATACAAGGTGGAGATGTAGGATATATTAGAAAAGGACAAGATCCAGTTTTAGACGATTATATAAAAGGTCTAAAGGTTGGAGAAATCACCGATGTAATATCTGCATCAAACGGATTTTTTATCATAAAATTGACGGATGTGAAAGAATCTTTTGATGATTTAAAAGATGATGTAGTCCTAGAGATAAAAAATAATAAATACATTGAATACGTAACTGAACTAAAAAACGAAGCAAAGATAAAAAATTATTATGATAATTTATAGTAATTCATCCAGGAGGATAAATAGATGTCTAAACAAAACAGCTTTGTAAAAGGCGCTGCTATTTTAGGTATGGCAGGGGTTATTGTAAAAATATTAGGTGCTATTTATAGAATCCCTTTGTCAAATATAATTAAAGCTGAGGGGATGGGATATTACCAGACAGCATACCCGTTTTATGTATTATTGCTTACAATTTCAACTTCTGGTATTCCAGTAGCTGTAGCTAAGATCGTATCAGAAAAGAGAGCTTTAGGAGATTATTCAAACGCACAGAAGGTATTTAAGACTGCACTAACTGTAATGGCAATTGCCGGAGTATTGACTTCGTCAATTCTATTGATTTTCGCTAAAAAAATAGTTTATTTTTTGGGGAACCCAAATGCTTATTATGCACTTATTGCATTGACACCAGCACTTTTGTTTGTGCCTATAATGTCAGCTTTTAGAGGCTTTTTCCAAGGCAGGCAAAACATGGTGCCAACAGCTCTATCACAGATTGTGGAACAACTTTTCAGAGTGGTGTTTGGGCTTACGTTGACAGTAATATTGCTAGACAAGGGTATTCCAATAGCTGCAGGAGGCGCATCGCTTGGAGGCTCAGTAGGAGCAATATTTGGAACGATTTGTATTGTGTTTATATATTATTTATTTAGAGATACTATAAAAAGAGAATCCCATAAGACGATTGAAGCCAAGGAATACCCTGCAAAAAGCATAATAAGAGATTTGTTATTGATAGCAATACCAATAACAATAGGCTCTGCAATTGCTCCGATAATGGATGCTATAGATGCAAGTTTAGTATTGAGAAGACTTCAGTCAATATCTTTTACACAGCAAGAATCAAATGCTTTATATGGCCAATTAAAAGGCATGGCACAGACTCTCATAAATTTACCACAAGTTTTTTCAATGGCAATAGCAATGAGCTTAGTGCCCGCAATTTCATCGCTTAAAGCAAAGGACTCAAAAGAAGAATTAAATGCAACAATATCATCTGGAATAAGAATTACTTTGCTAATAGGATTGCCTTGTGCATTAGGTATATTTGTGCTAGCTGAACCAATAATAAGGCTTTTGTATTTTAGCAACACAGAACAAGTTATAGTCAGCACAGGGAAAATACTTAGATATTTATCATTGGGAGTGGTTTTTTTAACTTTAGTTCAGTCTTTGACAGCCATTATTCAAGGGCTTGGAAAGCCTTTCATACCGGTAAGAAATTTATTTATTGGAGCTTTAGCTAAAGTTTTGCTTACTTACACTTTGACAGCAATACCGGCAATAAACATAAACGGAGCTGCAATTAGTACCGTCACGGCATATGCAATAGCATCGTTGCTGAATCTTAGATATGTAATAACTAAAGGCAAAATCCATCTGGATTTAAAGGACATATTCATTAAACCCTTTATTTCTTCTATTATAATGTCGATATTTGCTGCTTCAGGATATTACTTAGTGCATCTTTTAGCAGGAAATTCAATATCTACATTGACCGCAGTTGTGTTAGGAGTTATTTCCTATGTAGTTGCTTTATTTATGACAAAAACTATAACAAAAGAAGACATTTTATTAATGACAAAAAATGAAAAAATATTAGCTATAGCAGATAAATATCTGTAGTTGGAGGTTTCTATGAAGAAAATCAACATAATAGGTCTTGGGTGTGGCAATATCGATTCTTTGACATTGGGTGCAATCGAAAAGATACAAAGTGGAAACAAAAACATACTAAGAACTGTTAATCATCCTACAATTGAGTTTTTTCACAATAAAAACATACCATTTATAAGCATGGATTATATATATGAGAGCGAAATGAGCTTTGAAAAAGTGTATGAGAAAATAGTAGATAGGTTACTTTATGAGTTGAAAATCAACGATGAAATTAACTATATTGTTCCTGGGCACCCTATGGTAGCAGAAAAAACTGTTTCTCATTTGATTGAAAAAGCATCTAATGGAACTTTTGAAATAGAAATAGTTCCAAGTGAAAGCTTTATTGAACCAATTTTAGCCTCTCTTAAAATAGATCCAATTGATGGAATAAAAGTCATCGATGCACTAGAATTAAAACCAACACAATTAGATATTAATTCTAATTTGATAATATGCCAGGTATACAATAAAAGAGTGGCTTCTGAAGTAAAACTAGTATTGTCTGAAGTTTATGGTGACGAGTACGAAGTCAGTTTAGTACACTATGCAGGTGTAAAAGACAAAGAACTCATCGAAAAAATAAAAGTCATGGATATAGATAGATCTAATAATATTGGAGCTTTGACCACATTAGTAGTGTTCAAAGTAAATAAAGATGAATTTAGCATATATGATTTTAATAACTTAGTAGATATTGTTAGAAAATTGCGTTCTAAAGACGGGTGCCCTTGGGATATAGCACAGGACCATTTTACATTAAGAGAAAACTTAATTGAAGAAGCTTACGAAGTAGTAGAGGCGATAGAGGAAGAAAATTTTAATCATTTGGCTGAAGAACTAGGAGATTTAATGCTACAAGTATTATTGCATACCCAGATAGCCTCTGAAAATGGCGATTTTTACTTAATTGATGTGACAACAAATCTTGCTAGCAAGTTAATTACAAGGCATCCTCATGTTTTTTTAAAAAAAACACTGGTAAATACTGATAAAGTAGTATATAATTGGAATATGATAAAGTATGGTTCTAGATCAATCGATACTTTGTCTGGTAGAATGGAGAATATTCCTAAACTTCCTTCCCTAATTAGAAGTAAAAAAGTTCAAAAACTTGCTTCTGAAGTGGGATTTGATTGGGATGATATAGATGGCCCAATGAAAAAGGTAATTGAGGAATATGATGAAGTTCTAGAGCTTATTGAAAATGGAGAAAAAGATTCATTGCGCTATGAAGAAGAATTGGGCGATTTATTGTTTTCCATTGTCAATTTAGCTAGATTTTTAAAAGTCGATCCTGAGATTGCTCTACACAAAGCTACTGATAAATTTATAGATAGATTTAGAGTAGTCGAAGAATTGGCTCAAAAAAAAGGTAGAAAGTTGCTTGAGATGACTATAGAAGAGTTAGATGAATTGTGGGATCAAGCAAAGAGTCGCTTAGATGACACAACTAAATAATTACTCAAAATTAGTTAAATTTAAAGGAGGAGTAAAAATGAACAAAGCAGAATTAATAGCTAGCATTGCAGAAAAGAGCAATCTCACAAAAAAAGACGCAGAATCAGCATTAAATGCATTCATGAAATCAGTAGAAGAGGCTCTAGTTGCAGGAGACAAAGTTCAACTAGTTGGGTTTGGAACATTTGAAGTAAGAGAAAGAAAAGCAAGAGAAGGTAGAAACCCAAGAAATCCTGAAGAAGTAATTAAGATTCCAGCTTCAAAAGCACCTGTATTCAAAGCTGGGAAAGCTCTTAAAGAAAGCGTAAATGTAACTAAAAAAGGTAAAAAGAAATAAAAAATCAGGTCTTAGACCTGATTTTTTTTACAGGAGTGAAAATATGAGAATTGATAAATTTCTTAAAGACTCAAGAATAATAAAAAGAAGAACAATAGCCAAAGAAGCGTGCGACAGCAATAGAGTTTATATAAACGGAAAAGTTGCTAAAGCAGGAGATGAAGTGAAACTTGGAGATATAGTTGAAATACAGTTTGGAAATAAAAACTTAAAAATTGAGGTATTGAACGTAAAAGAGAATGTTTCTAAAGCTGAGTCAACAGAAATGTACAAAATAATAGAATAGTTATTGATATTAATTTAGAAAAATGAGATAATTCTATATATAATATTTTGGTGGTGATTATATGTCTAAAAACAAAAGAAAAAAACAAATTAAAAAAAGAGGATTTAGGATTCATCATCTGTTCATTTTAATTATAGCCATATACACTACAATAACTTTTTTTAACCAGAAAAATTTACAGAAAGATCTTATGGCAGAAAAGACCAAGCTAGAGAAAGAAGTATCAGAATTGAACAATGAAATCACAGATTTAGATACTCAAATAAAACAAAGCGGAACATTGTCATTTGTTGAGAAAGTTGCAAGAGATGAATATGGCTTAGTAAAGCCAAGGGAAATAATATACATAGATAAAAATAAAATTGATGAGAAGAGTATTTTCAACAAATAACGATATTCAAATCAACTAAGAAATTAAATAGCGTAAGCGCTATAAATTATATCAGCTTTATACTTCCTAATTTTTTAATTAGCTTAATGAGTAAGCAAGCGTACTTTAGGATTAAGATAATTGATTGACAATTAATAAATCCTGATATATACTTATCATATATTATTAATCTAAGGAGGAAGAATTAATTTATGCCCCTATCTGTAGGAGAAATAGTTGAGGGTACTGTAACAGGTATTACAAATTTTGGAGCTTTCGTTCAGCTTCCTGATGGGAAGAGTGGTTTGGTACACATTTCCGAAGTTTCACATGATTATGTAGAAAAAGTATCAGATTACTTAAAAAAAGACCAAAAAGTCAAAGTAAAAGTTTTGTCAATTTCAAATGATGGAAAGATCAGTTTGTCAATTAGACAAGCTAAACCAAAGACGTCAAAACCAGCTGATATTGACTGGCATAAGTCTGATGAAAGACAAAAGAATTTATCGTTTGAGGATATGCTGAACATGTACTTAAAAGACAGTAATGAAAAGCTAGATCAAATGAAAACGAGGGATAATAGAAAAAGTAGTGGAGTGAGGAGCAAAAAAGCAGGATATAGCGATTGATTAAACCGGGTTTCCCGGTTTTTTGTTTATTTAAGGAAAAGGTGATCTTATGGACGATATATTCGAGAAATTCTATAGAAACGTCACAGAAAACAATTTGATAAAACCAAAAGATAATATTGTCGCTGGGATATCTGGGGGTATTGACTCTGTTGTATTGCTCGATTTACTGGTTAGATTAAGAGCTATATTCGACTATAATCTTTATGTCGCACATGTAAATCATGGAGTAAGAGGTATCGAAGCTGATAGAGATGAAAAATTCGTAGAGAGATTATCAAACCAATACAGCGTCCCATTTTACAGCACAAAAGTAGATATGAATGGATTCGCAAAAGAAAAGAAGATTTCTTCAGAGGAAGCTGGTAGAATACTTAGATACGGATTTTTTAGGAAGATATTAAACGAAGTTGGTGGAGGAAAAATTGCAGTAGCTCATAATAAAAATGACCAAGCTGAAACTGTTATGTTGAGAATAATTAGAGGCACTGGAATAGATGGACTAAGAGGAATGCAATTCAAAGCGCAAGATATAATAAGACCTATACTTAATATAAAGAGAAATGAACTTAATGAGTATTTATTATCATATGGGTTAGATCATGTAGATGACTATACAAATGTAGAAACTATATATCAGAGGAATAGAGTAAGACTGGAACTTTTTCCATACATTGAAGAGAATTTCAATCCAAATATAGTAGATAGTCTTTACAGATTATCTAAAAATGCTCAAATAGATTCTGATGCTCTAGATGAAATTGCAGAAAAAAAATATAATTTATTGGTGAAAAAAACAGACAATAATAGTATAATCATTGAAGGCGTACTTTTTAATAAAGAACTTCCAGCAATAAAAAATCGAATAATTAGGAAAGCTATATTTTGCCTTTGTGATGACATTATTGACATCGAACAAAAACATGTAGAATTAATAATAGAATTGTTAGAGAACAATAAAACTGGCAAGAGTATCGATATCGCTAAAGGGATAATAGCGAGAATTTCGTATGGGAATCTATATCTAGAATTCGGGAAACCCACTGAAAAAGCATTCGAACCAAAGAGACTTACAATGGGAGATAACATAATTGAAGAGTTAAGGCTTAAATTGACAATTGAAGAAATAGATAAAAAAGATATAAAATACAATATGTTAAATACAAAATATTTTGATTATGATAAAATAGAATGGCCAATTATTTTAAGAACGAGAAAAGAGGGAGATGTTTTTTATCCTCTAGGCTTAGGAGGCAAAAAAACAGTTAAAAAATACTTTATAGATAAAAAGATACCACAAGAAGAAAGAGACAAAATTCCTCTCGTGTGTGATAATGCTAATATTATTTGGATAATTGGCTATGATATAGCAGATATTTTTAAGATTACGAGTAGAACACAAAGGGTATTAAAAATGCAATACCAAAAATATTAATTTGGAGGTATTTAGTTGGAAGACCAAATGATTAAAGAAATTTTAGTTTCTGAAGAGCAAATCAAAAAGAGAGTAAAAGAATTAGGAGAACAAATAACGAAAGACTATCAAGGCAAAGAGCCAGTTGTCGTAGGCATTTTAAAAGGTGCAGTAGTGTTTTTGTCTGATCTTATAAGAGAGATAAAAATACCTATTCACATTGATTTTATGGCTGTATCAAGTTATGGAAAGTCTAGTATATCCACTGGAGAGGTTCGAATAATTAAAGATTTGGATTTCAGTGTAGAAGAAAAAGACATTATCATCGTCGAAGACATAATAGACACGGGACTGACTCTAGGGTATTTAAAAGAACTGCTTGTAAAGAGAGGAGCTGATAGTGTCAAAATCTGTACATTATTGGATAAACCTGAAAGAAGAAAAATTAATATCAATGTTGACTATATTGGATTTACTATACCTGATGAGTTTATCATTGGATATGGACTAGATTATAATGAAAAATATAGGAACTATCCATTTGTAGCAGCATTAAAAGAAGAATATTATAAATAACAATATTTACTTGACTTAATTATGACTGGAGGGAGACTGAATTTGAAGAGATTTTTTAGAGGCATAAGCATCTACTTGGTAATAGTATTATTGATTATGCTGAGTGTAAGAATGTTAGGAACGAATGTGGAAAAACCTGTGGAGCTTAGCTTTACTGAGTTGGTTACTCATTTAAACGATGGAAGCATAAATAAAATAACATCAATTGGGAATACAGTAGAAGGTGAACTTGATGATGGCAATAAGTTTACAGCCATTCTTCCTGAAGAAACAAGGGTTACTTTTTATCACGACTATGTGAAAGAATTAGTTGACGAAGGCAGAATAGTATATGATGCAGAACAAGTGCCAACTACACCTTGGTATATTGAAATGCTTCCCACAATCTTTATACTTCTCATTTTTGGAGTATTTTGGATGGTAATGATGCAACAAACCCAGGGCGGGGGGAACAAAGGGGTAATGTCCTTTGGAAGAAGCCGAGCGAAAATGCAAAAATTTGAAGATGGTAAAATTGTCACATTTGATGATGTTGCCGGACTAGATGAAGAGAAAGAGGAGCTACAAGAGATAGTAGACTTCCTTAAAAATCCAAAGAAATACATCGACATAGGCGCTAGAATACCTACAGGTGTATTGATGGTTGGTCCTCCTGGAACAGGAAAGACATATCTAAGCAAAGCAGTAGCTGGAGAAGCAGGAGTTCCATTTTTCACGATATCAGGTTCGGATTTTGTTGAAATGTTTGTTGGAGTTGGCGCAAGCAGGGTTAGAGATTTATTTGAACAGGCTAAGAAAAATTCGCCATGTATTGTATTTATAGATGAGATAGACGCAGTTGGGAGAAGAAGAGGTGCAGGATTAGGAGGAGGACACGACGAAAGAGAACAAACTCTTAACCAACTTCTAGTTGAAATGGATGGCTTTAGCAAAAATGAAGGAATCATAGTAATGGCTGCAACAAATAGAGCGGACATACTTGACCCAGCATTGCTTAGACCTGGAAGATTTGACAGAACTATTTATGTTGGTTTGCCAGATGTTAAAGGTAGGGAAGAAATCTTGAAGATTCATTCTAAGAACAAACCTTTAGCAGATGATGTTGACTTAAAAGTAGTAGCAAAGAGGACACCAGGATTTACTCCAGCTGATCTTGAGAATTTAATGAATGAAGCTGCGCTCTTAACTGCTAGATATAATTTAAAAGAAATACCTATGCATTTGATTGAGGAAGCTTCAATAAAAGTACAAGCAGGTCCAGCTAAAAAAAGCAAAGTAATCAGCCCAAAAGAAAAGAGGCTAACTGCTTATCATGAAGCAGGGCATGCATTAACATCTAAATTGATTCCTGGCTCAGATCCAGTTCACCTAGTTACTATAATTCCAAGAGGTATGGCAGGAGGATTTACAGCTTATATACCTGAAGAGGATAGGAACTACATGACAAAAGGCGAAATGGAAGACAGATTAGCTGTTCTTTTAGGTGGAAGAGTAACAGAAGCATTGGTACTCGAGGATATAAGTACTGGCGCTCAAAATGACATAGAAAGAGCAACTAAAATAGCAAGAGACATGGTTACTCACTATGGAATGAGTGAAAGACTTGGGCCTATGACTTATGGAACTGACAATGACGAAGTTTTCTTGGGAAGAGACTTCGGCAGAACTAGAAATTACAGTGAAGAAGTAGCTGCTGAAATTGACAAAGAAATGAGAAATATAATAGATCGCGCTTATCACAAGGCAGAGTCTCTTTTAAAAGACAATATAGATGTTTTGCATAGATTAGCTCAAGCTCTTATGGAAAAAGAAACAATTGACGGTAAAGAATTTGAAAGTATTATAGCAGGAAATTAAAGAAATTTAATTTCCTGCTTTTTTTAGGTCTTTCATAGAATTTATATTTAGGATAGAATATAGTAGAGGAGAACAATATTGCAATATAAATTTCAATTTATATATTGCATGAAATTTATATTGCAATATTGCTACATTTTCTAATATAATAAAAACTGAAAGTGAAATTCAAGGGGGTCAATGAAATGTACGAAAAAGACAAGCTTGATAAAATATTATCTTCCTACCAAAAATGGGAAGAAAATAAAATTGTTAAGCTAATAGAAAAATTTCCTGAAAGGAAGAAAACATTTACAACAGGCTCAGGTATTGAAGTAAAAAGATTGTATACACCATTGGATATCAAAGATATGGATTACGAAGAAGAAATCGGCTACCCAGGGCAATATCCTTTTACAAGAGGCGTACAACCTACAATGTACAGAGGAAGGCTCTGGACAATGAGACAATATGCTGGTTTTGCAACAGCAGAGGAATCAAACAAGCGATATA
Organism: Tissierellaceae bacterium; assembly: GCA_018434075.1. Taxonomy (GTDB): domain Bacteria; phylum Bacillota; class Clostridia; order Tissierellales; family Tissierellaceae; genus Soehngenia. Next base: position 14,091 of record JAHDQA010000119.1, on the reverse strand, counting down.
AATACTTGTTGGAACAAGGGCAAACAGGTTTAAGCGTAGCTTTTGACTTGCCTACTCAGATTGGATATGATTCGGATCATCCGTTAAGCGAAGGAGAAGTTGGAAAAGTTGGAGTTGCGATAGACTCATTAAAAGACATGGAGATATTGTTTGATGGAATACCTTTAGATAAAGTAAGCACATCAATGACAATAAATGCACCAGCAAGTGTACTATTAGCAATGTACATAGCAGTAGCAGAAAAGCAAGGAGTATCATCTGATAAATTAAGAGGCACAATACAAAATGATATATTAAAAGAGTATATTGCACGTGGAACATATATATTCCCACCAGAAGAATCTATGAGACTCATCACGAATATATTCGAGTACTGCTCAAAACACGTACCACAATGGAACACTATAAGTATAAGCGGATATCATATACGAGAAGCAGGCTCAACTGCGGCACAAGAAGTAGCATTTACATTAGCAGATGGAATAGCATATGTTGAAGCAGCTATAAATGCAGGACTTGAAGTGGATGAATTTGCGCCAAGACTTTCATTCTTCTTTAACGCTCACAACGACTTATTTGAAGAAGTTGCTAAATACAGAGCTGCAAGAAGACTTTGGGCGAAGATAATGAAAGAAAGATTCAATGCAAAATCTGAAAAGTCAATGCAGTTAAAATTCCATACCCAAACTGCTGGTTCTACCCTAACTGCTCAACAACCAGATAACAATATCGTAAGAGTTGCAATTCAAACTCTAGCAGCTGTATTAGGTGGAACTCAATCTCTTCATACAAATTCAAGAGATGAAGCTCTAGCATTGCCAACGGAAGATTCCGTAATGATCGCACTTAGGACGCAACAAATCGTAGCTTATGAATCAGGAGTAACTGAAACTATTGATCCATTAGCAGGTTCATATTATGTAGAAAGCTTAACAGATAAGATAGAAAAAGAAGCAATGGAATATATAAAAAATATCGACAACTTAGGTGGAGCAACCAAAGCAATTGAAACTGGATACATCCAAAAAGAGATACAAAACTCCGCATACAAGTATCAAATGCAAATCGAAAGTGGAGAGAGGATAGTTGTAGGAGTTAATAAATTTAAAGTGGAAGAAGAACAAAAGAAAGAGATATTAAAAGTTGATCCACAAGTTGAAATTGTACAAAAGAAAAAATTGCAAAAATTACGTCAAGAAAGAGACAATGTAAGAGTTAACGAAGCAATTGCTACATTGACTGAAAAAGCAAAGACAAATGAGAATTTAATGCCTTATATCTTAGATGCAGTAAAAGCATATGCAACATTAGGAGAAATCTGTGGCGCATTAAGAGAAGTATTTGGAGAATATCAACAATCTGTCATTTTATAAGATGAGGAGGAAGACAAATGAATAGACCAATTAGAGTTTTGGTTGCTAAGCCTGGTTTGGATGGGCATGATAGAGGTGCAAAAGTAATAGCTAGAGCATTGAGAGATGCAGGCATGGAAGTAATATACACTGGCTTAAGACAGACCCCTGAGCAAATAGTAGAAGCAGCAATTCAGGAAGACGTAGATGTTGTTGCAATGAGTATATTATCTGGTGCACATAATACATTGTTTCCAAAGGTTGTAAATCTTTTGAAAGAAAGAGGAGTTACTGATAGACTCATAGTCGGTGGAGGAGTAATCCCTGATGATGATATTCCATTTTTAATCCAATCTGGAGTAGAAGCAATATTCACTCCGGGTACTAGTACAAAGGATGTTGTCGAATTTATTACAACTCATGTAAAAAGACAATAGGTGGTGATTATTTGAACATAGAAGATAGGCTTTTAGCTGGAGACAAGATAGCCTGTGCGAGACTTATATCTATGCTTGAAAACAATGAGAAAGAAGCTGAGGAAATTCTTAAAAAATTGTATCATAAAACAGGAAAGGCCTATATCATTGGAGTAACAGGTTCGCCTGGAGCTGGAAAATCAACACTTACAGAAAAAATGGCTAAAAAACTTCGAGAAGAAGGCAAAAAAATAGGTATTCTTGCCATAGATCCGACTAGCCCTTTTACAGGTGGTGCAATACTTGGGGATAGAATCAGAATGACTGATTTAAGTCTAGATGAAGGGGTTTTCATAAGAAGCATGGGAACTAGAGGCAACCTAGGAGGATTATCAAAAGCAACTTCGAGTGCAATAAAAGTATTAGACATCTTTGGTTGCGATTACATCTTCGTGGAAACAGTAGGCGTAGGACAATCTGAAATAGACATTGTAAAAATGGCGGATACAGTTTTAATGGTATTGGTTCCAAATATGGGGGATGACATACAAGCTATAAAAGCTGGCACAATGGAGATAGCTGATGTTTTTGCAATCAATAAATCCGATTTAGATGGTGCAGATAAGACAAAGTTAGAAATAGAAATGAATTTAGATTTAAATGAAAACAAGGATTTTAGGCCTAAAGTAGTAAAAGTGTCAGCTATAAAGAATAAAGATATTGACACCCTTTTAGAAGCTATATTTGAGCATAGGGATTATCAGATGAAAACAGGAAATTATGAAAAGAGAAGAATTAACAATGCTAAACAAGAATTATTGGATTTAGCAAAGGAGGACTTAATCAATTTAATAATGAAAAAAGCAGTTGAGAATGATTTTTTAAATACTCTTGTAAACGAAGTATATACAAGAAAGAAAGACCCATATACTGCAAAGGAAGAACTGCTAAATTTATTATTGAACTAAGAGAGGAGAGTTCTAATGGTAAAAAAAATAGATCATATAGGTATAGCAGTAAGGAATCTTGAAACATCAGTGGAATTCTATGAGCAAATGCTTGGAATTAAATGTACTGGAAGAGAAGTAGTAGAAGAACAGAAAGTAAAAGTAGCATTTTTGCCTGTAGGGGATTCGGAAATAGAATTGTTGGAATCAACAGATGATGAAGGACCAATAGCTAAATTTATTGAAAAGAAGGGAGAAGGTATTCAACATATTGCCTTTAGAGTTGATGACATCGAAAAAACACTCGAAGAATTAAAGGAAAAAGGTGTAAGGCTTATCGATGAGAAACCAAGATATGGAGCTGGTGGGGCAAAGATTGCATTTTTACATCCAAAATCAACAAATGGCGTGCTAATAGAAATAAGCGAAAGAGAATAATCTCTATAGGAGGATAAAAATGAATGACAAAATAAATGAATTAATCAAAGCAAAAGAGAATATAAAACTCGGCGGTGGAATTAAAAGAATTGAAAAACAACACAGTTCAGGAAAATTAACTGCACGAGAGAGAATAAATCTACTTTTAGATGAAGACAGCTTTATTGAAATAGATGCGTTTGTTAAACATAGATCTACGAATTTTGACATGGCAAGTGTTGAAGCGCCTGCTGATGGAGTTGTCACAGGATACGGTACAGTGGATGGAAGATTAGTTTTTGTTTATGCTCAAGATTTTACAGTTGTCGGTGGCTCTCTAGGAGAAATGCATGCTAATAAAATAGTTAAAGTACAAGATATGGCTTTAAAAATGGGTGCACCTATAGTTGGATTTAATGATTCCGGTGGCGCTAGAATCCAAGAAGGAGTCGATGCTTTATCAGGGTATGGCAAAATATTCTATAGAAATACAATAGCATCTGGGGTCATACCACAAATATCTGTAATTATGGGACCGTGTGCAGGAGGAGCAGTATATTCTCCAGCTCTAACTGATTTTATATTTATGACAGAAAAGACAAGCATGATGTTTATTACAGGACCACAAGTAATCAAGTCAGTTACAGGTGAAGAGGTTACTCAAGAAGAACTCGGAGGTGCAATGACACACAATAGAACTAGTGGAGTCGCTCATTTCATGGATAAAACAGAGGAAGAAACCATAAAGAGAGTCAGAGAATTGCTCTCATATCTCCCTTCAAACAACTTAGAGATGCCCCCAGTTGTAAGAACCAATGACGATATAAATCGCACAGATGAAATGTTAAACGATATAGTTCCAGAAAATCCAAACAAACCATATGACATGAAGGAAGTAATAAAGTCGATAGCAGACGAAAACGAATTTTTCGAGGTACAACCACTATATGCTGGGAATATAATCACAGGGTTCATTAGATTGAATGGAAAGACTATAGGAGTTATAGCAAATCAACCTAAAGTATTGGCAGGCTGCTTAGACATAAATGCGTCTGACAAAGCTGGAAGATTCATTAGAACTTGCGATGCATATAATATTCCATTATTGAATCTAGTCGATGTACCAGGATTTTTACCAGGAACTAATCAGGAATACGGTGGAATAATAAGACATGGGGCTAAAGTGCTTTATGCATATTCAGAATCAACAGTTCCAAAAGTCACACTTATAACGAGAAAAGCTTATGGAGGGGCTTATCTTGCAATGTGCAGCAAAGACTTAGGAGCAGATCAAGTATTCGCATGGCCAACAGCAGAAATTGCAGTAATGGGACCAGATGGTGCTGCAAATATCATATTTAAAAATGAAATTGCTAATTCAGATGATCCAATTAAAACAAGAATGGAAAAAATTGAGGAGTACAGAAATACTGTAGCAAACCCATTTATTGCTGCTCAAAGAGGATTTGTTGATGACATAATAGTTCCAAGCCATACTAGACCAAGATTAATAAGTGCATTTGATATGCTGGAAACAAAGAGAGAGACTAGACCTAGCAAAAAACACGGCAACTTGCCAGTATAGGAGGTCGAAAAATGGGAGAACATATAACTATTGGAGAATCATTAATCGTCACTGTTTCTAGCATGTTAGTAGTTTTTATAATACTAATATTGATATCATTTCTAATAGATAAGTTAAAAGCAATTGGAAATGACAAAGACTCTAAGAGCAAAATAGAGACCGTAAAAATTGAAACTAAAGAAGTGAAAGAAGACAGCAAGAAATTTGAGAATGAAATCGATGAAGAAATAATTGCGGTAATTGCTGCTGCAATAGCGTGTGCGACTGAAAATAAGGTAGAGGATATAAAAATAAAAACTATTAAAAGAATACCACCAGAAATTAGTGACTGGCAAAGAGCAGGGCAATTAGAACAAATTTTTAACAAAATATAGATTGGAGGATATGAGATGAGAAAATTTAAAATAATTGTAAATGGGCAAAGCTATGAGGTTGAAGTTGAAGAAATTTCATCAAAAGAAAATTCACCTGTAATTCCAAACACTGTAACAAGAGAAGAAAAGAAAATAGAGAAGCCACAGCCAAAACCAGAAGTAAAAGAGGAAATTAAGGCTCAGGCAGGTCAAGAAATAGTTGAAGCGCCAATGCCAGGAAACATCTGGAAAATAGTTGCTCAAGAAGGTCAACAATTAAAAGCAGGAGATGTCATCCTAATTTTAGAAGCAATGAAAATGGAAAATGAAATTTTAGCTCCAAGAGATGGCAAGCTATCAAAAATGCTAACTAAAGAAGGCAGTACAGTAAATACCGGAGATAAATTAGCAATAATAGAATAGAGCTAATAAGAAAGGGTGAAAAAAATGACTGCAACTGTATTGGTTGATTTTCTTAATAGCACAGGCTTTGCCATGATGTCTTTTGGGAGCATCATAATGATAATTATATCACTTGTTCTATTATATTTGGCTATAGCCAAAGGTTTTGAACCTCTTTTATTGATTCCAATTGCTTTTGGAATGTTATTGGCTAATCTTCCGGGGGCAAATATGATGAAAGAGCCTGTTGTAGAGATTATTAAAGACCCTAACACAGGGGAATTAGTAAGTCATACAAAAGAGTACGGGGGCTTATTGTATTATCTATATCAAGGTGTAAAATTAGGTATTTATCCTCCATTAATATTTTTAGGAATCGGAGCAATGACGGATTTTGGTCCATTAATAGCAAATCCAAAATCAGTACTTCTTGGGGCAGCAGCACAATTCGGCATATTTGCAACGTTTATTGGAGCTATACTATTAGGATTCCCAGGAGCTGAAGCAGCAAGTATAGGGATAATCGGCGGAGCAGATGGCCCTACAGCTTTATACCTTACGTCAAAATTAGCACCACAACTATTAGGACCTATTGCTGTAGCAGCTTATTCGTATATGGCATTAGTTCCAATCATACAGCCACCAATAATGAGGGCGCTTACAACAAAAGAAGAAAGATCTGTTGTAATGGAACAACTAAGGCCAGTCTCAAAAAAAGAAAAAATCATATTTCCAATTATGGTAACTTTAATAGTTTCTTTGCTTTTACCATCAGCAGCTACACTAGTAGGCATGCTGATGCTAGGAAATTTATTCAGAGAATCGGGAGTAACTGACAGGCTATCAAAAACTGCACAAAATGAAATGATCAACATAGTAACAATACTGTTGGGTACGACAGTTGGTGCAACAGCAAGTGCTGCAAATTTTTGGAATTTAAAAACACTAGGAATCATTGCACTAGGATTAGTCGCATTTTCAATAGGAACAGCATCTGGTGTTATTATTGGTAAAATAATGTACAAAGCAACAGGAGGAAAAGTAAATCCTTTAATAGGCTCAGCAGGTGTTTCTGCTGTACCAATGGCAGCTAGAGTATCTCAAAAGGTAGGGCAAGAAGAAAATCCTAAAAACTTTCTACTTATGCATGCAATGGGGCCAAACGTTGCAGGAGTAATAGGTTCTGCCATAGCGGCAGGAATGTTATTAATGTTTTTTAGTTAAATATAGCCATCAAAGTTATAACTTTGATGGCTTATTTTAAATTTTGGGTAATTAATAGTAAATTGAACATAGGAGATGTAAATATGTACAGTGGATATATAACTGATGTAGAGGGTATAAAAGTAGGGCATGCTCATTCAGAAGTAGGAATGACAGGGGTAACGGTTGTAATAAGCGAAGAAGGAGCTACCGGCGGTGTTGATGTGAGAGGAAGTGCACCTGGAACTAGAGAAACAGATTTGTTTAAGCCAGACAAGACAGTAGAAAAAATCAATGCTATAGTTTTAGCTGGAGGCTCTGCCTTTGGGTTAGACGCTTCATCTGGAGTGATGCATTTTTTAGAAAATAAAGGTATTGGGCTTGATGTTGGCTTTACGAAAGTGCCAATAGTCGCTTCTGCCGTAATATTTGATTTAAATGTTGGGGATCATACCATTAGGCCTGACAAAGAAATGGGTTATAGAGCATGTGAAAATGCAACTTTCAATGAAAACCGTCAAGGGAATACAGGATGTGGTATGGGTGCAAGCATTGGGAAAATATTAGGTTTTAACAACGCAATGAAATCTGGAATTGGCAGTGCTTCAATAAGAGTAGGAGACTTGGTGGTTTCAGCTCTCATCTGTGTAAACAGTCTAGGGGATGTATATGAAGGCACAGAAGAAATTGCAGGCGTATATGACTATAATGAGAATAAATTATTAAATACTGTTGAAATAATGGAAAAAGGTTATATTGACAATTCAATTTCTCACACAAATACTACTATTGGCGTTGTAGCAACTAATGCTAAATTAACTAAAGCATATGCTAATAAATTAGCAGAGACATCACATAATGGATATGCTAAAGCAATCAATCCTGTGCATACAATGTATGATGGCGATACAATCTTCGCATTAGCGACAAATGTAGTAGAAGCTGACCTTAATTTAGTACTTACACTGGGAGCAGAAGTTACAAGGAGAGCAATAGTCAATGCAATACTAAATGCAGAAAGTATAAGCAATTTAAAAGCTTACAAAGACATAAGAAATTGATATTGTATAATCCGATTAAAATATGTATAATTATCTTGTTAGAAAGCTGACATCTTATAGAGTCAGACTAAATAATTAGTTTTGGCATATCGACTGGTATCCAAAAGGAACTAGAGCGGAGGGGTAAAATGAAAAATAGTAAAAGTGTAAATGTAAGAAAGTTAACAGTAGTTGGCGTATTAGGGGCCATATCCATAGTATTAGGTATGACCCCACTGGGTTTTATTCCAGTAGGTCCAACTAAAGCGACAACTATGCACATACCTGTCATAATCGGTGCAATATTGGAAGGCCCTGTAGTAGGGGCATTAGTAGGGCTTATCTTTGGACTTTTTAGTATTTATCAAGCACTAACTGCACCTACACCTGTCAGCCCATTTTTTTTGAATCCATTAGTTTCTGTACTTCCAAGAATTTTAATAGGAATAACTTCATATTATAGTTATCGCCTACTCAATAAAATTGGAAACAAAAAGACTATTTGGATAATGAATATAATATGGTGCGCGATAATTATCTATTTAGCTCATGGATTATACTTGAATGTAATCAACTATACTAGCATTTGGAAAGTTTTGATTAATATAATCCTCATTATTTTGACTGGAACTATGATATATATGACTACTAAGAAATTCCAGGGAAAATCAATAGATGTATTAGTAAGTTCTGTAATAGGTACACTTACAAACACTGTATTAGTACTATCTATGATTTATATCATTTATGGGGAGCAATTCGTAGAATCCATTGGACAAGACACACAATTTGTTGGCAGAGTAATAGCAGGAATTGGTGTTGCAAACGGAATTCCAGAGACAATAATTGCTGCAATCGTCGTGTCCAGCGTAGTGTCGGCAGTTAAACGAAAATAATGACTAGAGGGTGAAAATTTGTTATTGGTAATTGATGTAGGCAATACAAACATTGTATTTGGAGTATATGATGGGAAGAAATTGATATATGACAGAAGAATAGCTACAGACAAAGAAAAGACCTCAGACGAGTATGGATTGCTATTTGATCAGTTCTTTAAATACGATGGCATAAAAAGAGAAGAAATAGAGGATATAATAATATCTTCTGTAGTTCCAACTTTGATGCACACTTTACCTTCAATGGCACAGAGATATTTTAATAAAGTGCCCATAGTAATAGGACCTGGTGTAAAGACTGGCATGAATATAAAATATGACAATCCTAGAGAAGTTGGAGCAGATAGAATAGTAAATGCAGTTGGCGCATATGAAAAGTACGGCGGGCCAGTGATTATTGTTGATTTCGGTACAGCAAACACTTTCTGCTATGTCAATAAGGAAGGGGAATATCTAGGAGGAGTAATAACACCTGGAATTAATATATCAGCTGAAGCCTTGTTTTTAAGGACAGCAAAGCTACCCAAAGTTGAAATCACAAAGCCTGAAAAAATAATAGGAAAAAATACCATCACAAGCATTCAATCTGGTCTTATTAATGGTTTTGCAGGTATGGTAGATTATATAATTGATAAAATGATAGAAGAAATGAATCAATCAATTGAGAATGTAATGGTTGTAGCGACTGGAGGTTTTGCTAACCTCATATCATCTGAAACGAAGAATATAAAAGTTGTAGATAAATATCTTACATTAGAAGGATTGAGGATAATATATGAGAGAAATAAGGTAAGTAACTAAAAGTTACTTACCTTATTTGATAGGAGGTGGGTGTCTATTATAGGTAATATCAATATAGACTCTAAAGCTGTATTAGCACCAATGGCAGGATACACAGATTTAGCTTTTAGAAAGATATCGAGAAAATTAGGCGCTGGACTGGTTACAAGCGAGATGGTCAGCGCAAAGGGAATGTATTATAACGATAAAAAGACAGTTGAACTAACTTTAACTGATGAATCTGAAAGACCATTGGCAATTCAGATTTTTGGTTCTGACCCTGATATAATGGCTTATGTAGTTGAAACAAAACTCAATACTAGGGATGATTTCGATATAGTAGACATAAACATGGGCTGCCCTGCACCCAAAATTGTGAAGAACAACGAAGGTAGTGCATTGATGAACGATCCAAAACTAAGCTATAAAATAGTAAAAAAGGTGGTTGATGTATCTAATAAACCAGTTACAGTAAAAATCAGAATGGGATGGGATAAAGACAATATAAATGGCGTAGAATTTGCGAAAATGCTCGAGCAAGCTGGAGCAAGCGCTGTTACTGTCCATGCTAGAACCAGAGAGATGTTTTATTCAGGGAAAGCGGATATAGATTTTATTAAAAAAGTAAAAGATAGCATTTCAATACCTGTTATTGGGAATGGAGACATATCAAATGCAGAAGATGCTATATTAGTATTAGAAAGAACAAATTGCGATTATGTTGCTGTAGGACGAGCTGCGATTGGAAACCCATGGATATTTTTAAATATAAATGAGGCAATTATAAATGAGGCAATATCAAAAAAAGAAATCACAAAGCCGACGCCAGAAATGATAATAAACATGGTGATTTTTCACCTTAATGAATTGTGCAATATAAAGGGAGAAAGAATTGGTGTTAAAGAGATGCGAAAGCATATACACGGATATATCAAGGGATTAAAGAATTCTAAAGCTGTGAGAGAACAAATAAATACCATTAACACTAAAGAAGAAATCATAACAGTTTTGAACAATTATTTAGATAAACTAATATCTCAAGATAAATAAGATTGTTTATAGCTTGACAACTAATTTATGCTTGATTATAATAGTTTGCATACAAAGTTAGAAATATTCAGATACAATTTTAGCTAATATTGACAATAAATGTATTATTAAATCAAAGGAGAGAGTTTAATGACCGAAAAGGAAGTATTTCTGACCCCAGAAGGATTAGAAAAATTGGAGATGGAATTAGAAGAAGCAAAAGTAGTTAAAAGAAAAGAGATAGCAGATCGTATAAAACAAGCTCTTGCTTTTGGAGACATAAGTGAAAATGCTGAATATGATCAAGCTAAAAATGAGCAGGCTAAATTAGAAGAGAGAATAGCCAAACTTGAAGCAATGCTTAGAAATGCAGTGGTTATAGATGATGATGAAATATCTACTGATATAGTGACAATAGGTTCTAAGGTTACTGTTTTAGACATAGAATTCAATGAAGAAATGGAATATACAATAGTTGGATCAGCCGAAGCAGATCCATTCGAAGGTAAAATTTCAAATGAATCGCCTATGGGAAAAGCACTATTAGGAAGGAAAGTTGGGGACACTGTAAGTGTACAAGCACCTGACGGAATCATAAAATACAAAATAAAAGCAATTATGAGATAATATGATCTTTATTAAAACAAGGGGGGCTTATATTGGATAATAATGAGCAAAATTTGAATGAAATGTTAAAAATAAGAAGAGACAAATTAGCTAAACTAATGGAAAGTGGCAAGAACCCTTATTTAATTGAAAAATATGATTACACTCATCACAGCGATGAGATAAAAGACAATTATGATGAGCTGGAAGGGAAAAGAGTTAGTGTAGCTGGTAGGTTGATGTCTAGAAGAGGACATGGGAAAGTTACTTTCTTTGACTTGCAGGATAGCAACGGAAGGATTCAATTATTCGCTAAAAAAGATGTGCTTGGCGACGAAGGATATGAAGACTTGGATTTTTTGGACATAGGAGATATTGTTGGAGCTGAAGGGACTGTATTTAAAACCCAAACAGGGGAAGTTTCAATCAGAACTGAAAAAATAACTTTACTGTCTAAATCACTTCAAATCCTTCCTGAGAAATTCCATGGCCTAAAAGACCAAGAACTCAGATACAGACAGAGATATGTAGATTTAATAGTTAATCCCGAAGTTAAAGATACTTTCATACTTAGAAGCAAAATAATTAAAGCTGTAAAAGAATTTTTAGATAACAGAGGATTTTTAGAAGTTGAAACTCCTATACTTAGTACAATTGCCGGCGGAGCAAATGCAAGGCCATTTGTGACTCATCACAATGCATTAGACATAGACATGTACTTAAGAATAGCAAATGAACTTTATTTAAAGAGGTTAATCGTCGGCGGATTTGAAAAAGTTTATGAAATGGGGAAAATGTTCAGAAATGAAGGAATGGACCAAAGGCATAATCCTGAATTTACCAGTATAGAATTTTATCAAGCATATGCAGACTTTGAAGACATGATAAAACTTACTGAAGAGTTATTTTCATATGTAGCTATGAAGACATTGGGCACTACTGTAATCAACTATCAAGGTACTGAAATAGATTTGACGCCTCCTTGGGATAGAATGGATATGGCTGAAGCGGTAAAGAAGTACACAGGAGTTGACTTTAGTGTAATCGATACTGACGAGGAAGCAAGAAAAGTAGCTAGAGAAAAGGGATTGGAAATCGAAGACAATATGACCAGAGGTATGATTATATCTGAGATGTTCGAAGAATTTGTCGAGCAACATCTAGTTCAACCTACTTTTATCACTGGCCACCCTGTCGATATATCTCCTTTAGCTAAGAGAAATCCTAAAGATCCAAGGATAACAAACAGGTTTGAAGCGTTTATAAACACTTGGGAAATCGCAAATGCATTCTCAGAGTTAAATGACCCTATAGACCAAAGAGAGAGATTCGAAGAACAAGTAAGGCAAAAGGAATCTGGAGATGACGAAGCTCATCCTATGGATACAGATTTTATAAATGCCATTGAAGTAGGATTGCCTCCAACAGGTGGAGAAGGTATTGGAATAGATAGAATGATAATGTTGTTGACAAATCAAGCAAGCATAAGAGATGTAATATTATTCCCAACGATGAAACCATTAGAAGATTAAATTTATATTGCGGCTATTTAGCCGCAATATTTTATAGGTGAGAAAAATGAAAATACTCCATATTATAGCACAGTTTCCTGGGCTAACAGGAAGTGGAACATATGTAAATTCTCTTATCAACGAAGGCTATAAGAGAAATCATGAACAAGGATTAATAGCTGCGATACAAGACGGACTAACATATGAAAATGATTCGTTGAAATATTTAAACTTGGTTAGATTTAACACTAAAGAAATACCTTTTAATATAGTTGGCATGAGTGACATAATGCCATATCCAAGCACTACATATAGAAAATTAGATGAAAACATGCTGCCGGTTTGGATGAATGCTTTCGAAAAAGCAGTGTTAGATGCTTTAGAGAATTTCAATCCAGATATAATAATATCTCATCACCTTTGGATTTTGACATCACTAGTATGCAGGTTAAATTTAAATAAAAAAGTCATAGGTATATGCCACGGCACAGATCTTAGACAAATGCATTTGAATCCTAAATATATGGAATATGTCATAGGTGGTTGTAAAAACTTAGATTTAGTATTGACACTTTCTAGTCAGCAAAAATTTGAAGTACATGATATATATAGCATTTCAAAAGAAAAAATTCATGTTATTGGAGCTGGATATAATAGTGAATATTTCTATCCTCCTGATAAAAAGCCCTCCAATAGACCTATAAAAATTATATATGCAGGGAAGTTAAGCAATAGTAAAGGTGTACCTTATCTTATAAGAGCTTTTACAAATTTAAAAGATAAATATGATGTTGAGCTTTTATTAGCTGGAAATGGAACAGGGGAAGAAAAAAAGAGAATATTGGAAATGGCAGATAAAAATGGAGTTGTTTATCTTGGGAATTTAAGCCAAAAAGAATTAGGAGAAGCATTCAGAAGATCTCATATATTTGTACTTCCTTCTTTTTACGAAGGATTGGGTTTAGTTACAATAGAAGCTTTAGCCTGTGGGCTTCACGCAGTGGTTACAAATCACTCTGGAATAAAAGAATACTTAGGGGAAGAAATAAATAAAAGTGGAGCAATTGAATATGTAGATTTACCCCCAATGTCAAGTATAGATATTATTTCTGAAGATGGGGAATATATTTTTGTAAAATCACTTGAAAAAGCCATGGAAAATATGATTAAGAAAGTGTTAAAAGGGTATAATTATTTTACCGCAATAGATCATGATTTAAAAGAACTATCGTGGGAACGTTTATTTATTAAGTTAATAAATATTTTACAAAAACTTTAAAAAACTTTAAAAAAGGTATTGACACGATATAATAGAAGATGTTATACTAACAAAGTCGCCAAAAGAGCGACAGTGAACCAAGAAAACTAAACAGTGTGAAACTTTGAATAAACTACAAAGTTAATTTTTAAAAGATAAGAAGTAATTGAGCTAAATCAAACTATTAAATGAGAGTTTGATCCTGGCTCAGGACGAACGCTGGCGGCGTGCCTAACACATGCAAGTCGAGCGAAGTATATTTAAGTGAAGTTTTCGGACGGAACTTAAATATATCT
>JAHDQA010000108.1 GCA_018434075.1 Tissierellaceae bacterium | reverse complement strand
CTTCTGTTAGTCCTACTATTTCTACACTTTCTCCTACTTTGATTGTTCCTCTTTCTACTCTTCCTGTTGCTACTGTTCCTCTTCCTGTGATTGAGAATACGTCTTCTACTGGCATTAGGAATGGTTTGTCTATTTGTCTTTCTGGTTCTGGAATGTATTCGTCTACTGCTTCCATTAATTCTATTATCTTGTCTCCCCATTCTCCGTCTGGGTCTTCTAGTGCTTTTAGTGCTGATCCTACTATGATTGGTGTGTTGTCTCCGTCAAATTCATATTCGTTTAGTAGTTCTCTTACTTCCATTTCTACTAGTTCTATTAGTTCTGGATCATCTACCATGTCTGCTTTGTTTAAGAATACTATTATTCTTGGTACTCCTACTTGTCTTGATAGTAGTATGTGTTCTCTTGTTTGTGGCATTGGACCGTCTGCTGCTGATACTACTAGTATTGCTCCGTCCATTTGCGCTGCTCCTGTGATCATGTTCTTTACATAGTCAGCGTGTCCTGGGCAGTCTACGTGTGCGTAGTGTCTTTTTGGTGTTTCGTATTCTACGTGTGATGTTGAGATTGTTATTCCTCTTTCTCTTTCTTCTGGTGCTTTGTCTATGTTGTCGTAGCTTACAAATTCACCTGAACCGTATCTTTTATTTAATACTAATGTGATTGCTGCTGTTAGAGTTGTTTTGCCATGGTCTACGTGGCCTATTGTCCCTATGTTTACATGGGGTTTTGTTCTTTCAAATTTTTGTTTTGCCATTTTATTATTCCTCCTAATCCTAATATTATTTCTTTAGAATTTTTTCAGCTATACTGTTAGGAACTGGTTCATAATGGTCAAATTGCATTACATAATTTCCTCTGCCTTGTGTGTTGGATCTCAAAACTGTTGCATATCCAAACATTTCTGATAGAGGTACGTATGCTCTGATTATTTGAGCTCCATTTACCAATTCCATGCCTTCCATTCTTCCTCTACGAGAGTTGATATCACCGATTACATCTCCCATGTATTCTTCTGGCACAGTTACTTCAACTTTCATGATTGGTTCCAGTAATACTGGGTCTGCTTTTCTCAATGCTTCTCTTACTCCCATAGAACCTGCTATTTTAAATGCCATTTCAGATGAGTCAACTTCATGATAAGATCCATCAAATAATGTCACTTTTACATCAAGTACTGGATACCCACCTAAAATACCAGATTGAAGTGCTTCTTGAATTCCATTGTTTACGGCTCCGATATATTCTTTTGGTATTACGCCTCCAACAATAGCGTTTACAAATTCATATCCTTTTCCTGGCTCTTGTGGTTCTACTCTTAGTTTTACATGCCCATATTGTCCTCTACCACCTGATTGTCTGATGTATTTTCCTTCAGCTTCAGCCATTTTAGTGATGGATTCTTTGTATGCGACTTGTGGATTTCCAACATTTGCCTCGACTTTGAACTCTCTTAGCAATCTGTCTACTATGATTTCAAGGTGAAGTTCTCCCATTCCAGCAATTATAGTCTGTCCAGTTTCTTCATCTGTATATGCTCTAAATGTAGGATCTTCTTCTGCTAATTTTGCCAAAGCTTGTGACATTTTTTCTTGGCCTGCTTTTGTCTTTGGTTCAATTGCTACACGAATAACTGGTTCTGGGAATTCCATCTTCTCTAGTATAATAGGGTTAGTATCAACTGATAATGTATCTCCAGTTGTTGTGTCTTTTAAGCCAACTACAGCAGCAATGTCTCCTGCATGTATTTCTTCTATTTCTTCTCTCTTGTTGGCATGCATCATCAATAGACGGCCAACTCTTTCTCTTTTTCCTTTTGTGGTATTCATTACATAGCTTCCTGAGCTAAGTGTTCCAGAATACACTCTAACATAAGCCAATTTCCCAACAAATGGGTCTGATACTATTTTGAAAGCCAGTGCAGAGAAAGGTTCGTCATCAGAAGGATGTCTTACTTCCTCTTCTTGTGTTTGTGGGTTTATCCCGACAATTGAAGGTATGTCAACTGGAGAAGGTAAATAATCAATTACAGCATCGAGAAGTAGTTGGACCCCTTTGTTCTTGTAGGATGAGCCACATAAAACTGGAGTTGCCTTTACAGCAAGTGTCCCTTTTCTCAATGCAGCTTTAATTTCTTCAGCTGATATTTCTTCACCTTCTAAATATTTCATCATCAGTTCTTCGTCGTATTCAGAAACTGATTCCAATAGTTTTTCTCTATATTCATTTGCTAAATCTAGCATATCGGCTGGAATTTCAGTAGTTTCAATGTTTTGACCTAGGTCGTCGTGATAGACCTTAGCGTGCATTTCTATTAAGTCAATTATTCCAACAAAACTATCTTCTCTTCCGATAGGCAATTGAACAGGTACTGGGTTTGCACTTAATCTAGCCTTCATCATTTCTATTACTCTAAAAAAGTCTGCACCTACAATATCCATTTTATTTACGAAAGCTAATCTTGGTACTTTATACTTGTCAGCTTGTCTCCAAACTGTTTCTGATTGAGGCTCAACTCCGCCTTTTGCACAGAACAGAGCAACTGCTCCATCCAGTACTCTTAAAGATCTTTCAACCTCTACTGTGAAGTCTACGTGTCCTGGTGTATCAATAATATTAATTCTATGGTCTTTCCAGAATGCTGTAGTTGCAGCAGAAGTTATTGTGATACCTCTTTCTTGTTCTTGTTCCATCCAGTCCATTTGGGCTGCACCCTCGTGGGTTTCGCCTATTTTGTGGATTTTCCCTGTATAAAATAAAATTCTCTCTGTGGTGGTTGTCTTACCTGCATCAATATGCGCCATTATGCCGATATTTCTAGTTCTCTCTAGTGGTACTTGTCTTGGCACAATTTTTCCTCCTTACTTGCTTTAAAATTTAGGTCCCATCCACATAAATAACTATAAACTACCATCTATAGTGAGCAAAAGCTTTGTTTGCTTCAGCCATCTTATGTGTATCTTCTCTTTTCTTAACACTTGCTCCAACGCCATTTGATGCGTCTAAAATTTCTTTTGCAAGTCTTTCTACCATTGTTTTTTCGCCTCTAGCTCTAGAATAGTTTACTAACCATCTAAGTCCTAGAGTTTCTCTTCTGTCTGGTCTTACTTCAATAGGAACTTGATAGTTTGCACCACCAATTCTTCTTGCTTTGACCTCCAATACAGGCATGATGTTGTTCATTGCTCTGTAAAATACCTCTAATGGATCTTCATTTGTCTTTTCTTTAATGTAGTCGAAAGCACTGTATACAATGTTTTGTGCTATTCCTTTTTTGCCATCCAACATAACCGCATTTATTAGTTTTGTTACTAATACATCATCATATATTGGATCCGGCATAACCTCTCTCTTTGGAACTGGTCCTTTTCTTGGCACTTTTCTTCCCTCCTTAACCATGTAGTAGATTCATTGGTACTCGGCGTTAACCGTTGTGCCTTAAAATGCATCTATATATAAAGCATTTCAAGCACGTTATTTCTTAACTTTTGGCTTCTTTGCCCCGTACTTAGATCTGCCTTGCATTCTCTTATCTACACCTGCAGTATCTAATGTACCCCTTATAATGTGATATCTCACACCAGGTAGATCCTTTACTCTTCCTCCTCTTATTAGAACAACACTATGCTCTTGCAAGTTATGTCCTATCCCAGGGATATAGGCTGCTACCTCGTAGCCGTTTGTTAGTCTTACCCTTGCTACCTTTCTCAAAGCTGAGTTAGGTTTTTTAGGAGTTACAGTTCTTACTGCTACACATACGCCTCTTTTTTGAGGAGAATTAGATTTTGTTTCCTTTTTCTTTAATGTGTTTAAATTAACTCCCAATGCAGGTGATTTTGATTTGTAAACTACCTTTTCCCTTTCTTTTCTTATGAGTTGGTTGATTGTTGGCATTAAAGCACCTCCTTTAATTTTTATTTAATAACGCAGCAGTAGCTGCATTAATATCAATACCACAAGCTTCTCCTAATTCCTTCATCTTCTCGACATATTCAATTTGAATATTTTTTTCTTTGCATAGATTTTCTATTTCGCGTTTAAGTTTCATATCAGCATCATTTGCCAAGAATACTAAATTTACTTCATCTTTGGAGATAGCTCTTTTTACTTGTTTTGTTCCTATGACTTTCTTTTCCGTCTTTAATTTTTGAAGCATAATGACCCTCCTTAAAACAGCACATAAGATTATGTAGTTTATACTACATAATCTTATGTCAAGTCCTTCTGCTATTTTGCTACCTTAAAATTTTAACATTTGCTGGTTATACTGTCAACATTATTTTATTCTACCAGGCTTTCTTCCATTTCTGTTGTCTCTGCATATATATCCTCTGTGGCCTTTTCCTCTTCTTCGATTAATTTGATGCCATTGTAGACTTTCATTCCTGTTCCTGCTGGAATGAGTTTCCCAATGATTACATTTTCTTTTAATCCTATCAATTTGTCCTCTTTGCCTTTTGTTGCAGCTTCAGTTAAAACTCTTGTCGTCTCTTGGAAAGATGCTGCTGATAAGAATGAATCTGTTGCTAAAGAAGCTTTTGTGATTCCAAGTAGAGCTACTCTTCCGACAGCTTTCTCAAGTCCGCTTTCTTCAGCTATTCTATTTTTCTCTTCGAATTCATTTATGCTTACTAGACTTCCTGGAAGCATATCTGTGTCTCCAGAGCTTTCTATCTTTATCTTGGACAACATTTGTCTTACTATCATCTCAATGTGCTTGTCGTTGATGTCTACACCTTGAAGCCTGTATACTTTTTGAACTTCTTTGACTATATAGTTTTGAACTCCTTTGACACCTTTGATTTTCAAAATGTCATGTGGATTTACGCTTCCTTCAGTAATTTCGTCTCCTGCTTCTATCACATCGCCATTTCTAACTTTTACTCTTGCGCCGTTAGGAATTGTGTAGGTGACTTTTTCTCCACTTTCAGAAGTTATCGTAATTTCTTTCTTCTTCTTGCCTTCATTTATTGAGATAGTTCCGCCAATCTCTGAAATCATTGCAAGCCCTTTTGGTTTTCTAGCTTCAAACAATTCTTCAACCCTAGGAAGACCTTGAGTGATATCTTCTGCAGCTGCTACACCACCAGTGTGGAATGTTCTCATTGTAAGCTGTGTACCTGGCTCGCCTATTGATTGAGCGGCAATTATACCTACTGCTTCTCCAATGTTTACATCTTTCCCGGTAGCTAAATTCCTTCCATAGCAATGAGCACAAACTCCATGTTTAGTTTTACAACCAAGCACAGATCTTACTTTTACTTCTTTAATTCCTATGTTTTGAATAAGCTCTGCTTCATCTTCTGTGATCATGGTATTGGCTTTTACTATTATTTCTCCATTTTCAGGATTTATTATATCTTCAAAAGCATAGCGGCCTTCTATTCTATCTTTTAGTTCTTCAATTACTTCTTTACCATCCATAAATGCTTTCACTATCAAATATTGATCTGTTCCACAGTCTTGTTCTCTTACTATTATGTCTTGGCTTACATCTACTAGCCTTCTTGTCAAATAACCTGAGTCAGCTGTTCTTAGTGCTGTATCTGCCAACCCTTTTCTAGAACCGTGTGTTGAGATGAAGAATTCAAGTACTGATAATCCTTCTCTAAAGTTAGATTTAATAGGAACTTCTATTGTCCTACCTGATGCACTTGCCATCAGTCCTCTCATCCCAGCTAATTGTCTGATTTGGTTCTTGCTACCTCTCGCTCCTGACAACGCCATGATGTAGATGTTGTTCATTGGATCTAAGCTGTTCATGAGAGCATCTGTTACTTCATCAGTAGTCTTATTCCAAATCTCAATAACTCTTTCATATCTTTCTTCATCCGAAATCAAACCTCTGCGGTAAGATCTTTCAAGTTTATCAACTTCTTCTTCAGCTTTTCTGATTAATACATATTTTTCATCAGGTACTATTACATCTCCCATGGATATAGTAATAGCTCCAATGGTTGAGTATTTGTATCCCATTTCCTTGATGTGGTCTAACATCTCAGCAGTTGCAGCATTTCCATGTTTTCTAAAACATTTATCGACTAGAATTCCTAAGAATTTCTTATCTACCACTCTATCTATTTCTAGAGAGTATTTATCTTTAGATCTATCGACAAATCCAAGATCTTGAGGAATGTTTTCGTTGAAAATAAATCTTCCAACTGTGCTGTTTACTATTTTACCTCGGTCATCTTTATTTAATCTCATTCTGACATTTACTCTAGCATGTATCCCAATGTCTCCATTTTGATATGCATGAAGCATTTCATCAAAATCTTTGAAGTACTTGCCTTCGCCTGCCTCACCATCTCGTTCAACTGTAAGGTAATAGCTTCCTAATACCATATCTTGTGATGGAGTTGTGATAGGCTTTCCATCTTTTGGTGCTAATATATTGTTAGTTGAGAGCATCAAAAGTCTAGCTTCAGCTTGTGCCTCTTGTGAAAGAGGAACGTGTATTGCCATTTGGTCTCCATCGAAGTCAGCATTGTAAGCTGTGCAGACTAATGGATGTAGTTTTATAGCTTTACCTTCGACTAACACTGGTTCAAAAGCTTGTATCCCTAGTCTATGAAGCGTAGGAGCACGATTTAATAAAACTGGATGGTCTTTTATGACTTCTTCCAATACATCCCAAACTTGAGGTTTTACCCTTTCGACCATTCTCTTAGCTGATTTTATATTGTGAGCTAGATTGTCTTCAACTAATTTTTTCATTACAAATGGTTTGAATAACTCCAAGGCCATTGTCTTTGGTAAGCCACATTGATAAAATTTAAGTTCAGGTCCTACTACAATAACAGATCTTCCTGAATAATCTACCCTCTTGCCAAGTAAATTTTGTCTGAATCTACCTTGCTTACCTTTTAGCATGTCGGAAAGTGATTTTAGTGGTCGATTCCCTGGCCCTGTCACAGGTCTGCCTCTTCTGCCATTGTCAATCAATGCATCTACAGCTTCTTGCAGCATTCTCTTTTCATTTCTTACAATTATGTCAGGCGCTCCTAAGTCAAGAAGCCTTTTTAATCTATTGTTTCTATTTATAACTCTTCTATATAAGTCATTCAAGTCTGAAGTTGCGAATCTACCGCCATCAAGTTGAACCATTGGCCTTAAATCAGGTGGTATGACTGGTATTACATCTAGTATCATCCATTCTGGTCTATTTCCAGATTGTCTAAACGATTCAACTACTTCTAGTCTTCTAGTAATTCTTATTCTCTTTTGACCTGTTGCATCTTTTAACTGAGATTTGAGTTCTTCAGCTTCTTTATCAAGATCGATTTTTTGAAGCAGATATTTTATTGCTTCTGCTCCCATTTGAGCTTTGAACTTGTTTGGATAAGTCTCTAAATACTCTCTGTATTCCGCTTCTGTCAATAATTGTTTTTCGTATAAAGGTGTGTCTCCTGCCTCTAATACTATATATGATGCAAAATAAAGCACTTTCTCTAAAGCTCTTGGACTCATATCTAACATTAGTCCCATTCTGCTTGGTATCCCTTTGAAATACCAAATGTGTGAAACAGGAGCTGCTAATTCAATGTGTCCAAGTCTTTCTCTTCTTACTTTTGACTTCGTTACCTCTACTCCACATCTATCACAAATTACGCCTTTGTACCTTACTCTTTTGTATTTTCCACAATGGCATTCCCAGTCTTTGACTGGTCCAAATATTTTCTCGCAAAAGAGTCCTTCTTTTTCTGGTTTAAGAGTTCTATAGTTAATGGTTTCTGGCTTTTTTACTTCTCCTTTGGACCATTGCCTTATTTTTTCTGGCGATGCTAACCCAATTCTTATTGAATCAAATGTGTTTAATTCGTACAAGGAGCACTCTCTCCTTTCATAATATTAATATAATATTTTCTAAAAATCTTCATCCTCAAATTCATTAAAATCATCATCTTTTTCCTCTATTAAAAATCCTTCTGGCAACTCGTCTTTTGATTTATGTTCTGAAATTTCATTTTCAGTTTCACTATCATTCTCATATTCGTCTTCTTCAATATCGTCCAAGATAATCTTTGAAGAGCCTTCATCAAAATCATATTCAGTCATATCATCGTCAATTGACTCTTTCAACTCAATTTCTCCAGAATCTTCTCCGATGATCTTTACATCTAAAGCTAAACTTTGCAATTCCTTTATTAAAACTTTGAATGATTCTGGTATGCCTGGTTCAGGTATGTTTTCACCTTTTACTATGGCTTCATATGTCTTTACTCTTCCCACTATGTCATCTGACTTAACTGTCAAAATTTCTTGTAGTGTGTGAGCAGCTCCATATGCTTCCAATGCCCAAACTTCCATCTCTCCAAATCTTTGTCCTCCAAACTGTGCTTTACCACCTAGAGGTTGCTGTGTGACTAAAGAATATGGTCCTGTTGATCTAGCATGAATTTTGTCATCTACTAAGTGGTGGAGTTTTAGCATGTACATATATCCAACAGTTACAGGATTTGCAAACTTTTCTCCAGTTCTACCATCTCTTAGCTCTATTTTGCCGTTCTCTGGATAACCTGCAGTTCTCAACGCATCCATTATATCTTCTTCATTAGCGCCGTCAAAAACTGGGGTTGCTATATGCCAGCCCAGCTTCTTTGCAGCTAGTCCTAAATGCACTTCTAATACTTGTCCTAGATTCATTCTAGAAGGTACCCCTAATGGATTTAGCACTACATCGACTGGAGTTCCATCAGGCATATATGGCATGTCTTCTTTAGGGAGAATTCTAGATACAACACCTTTGTTTCCATGTCTACCACACATTTTATCTCCGACATTTATCTTCCTTTTAGTTGCAATATAAACCCTCACCATTTCATTTACTCCAGGAGGCAATTCATCTCCGTTTTCCATAGTGTAGGTTTTTACGTCAACAACTATTCCACTTTCTCCATGGGGAACTCTAAGTGATGTGTCTCTTACTTCACGAGCTTTTTCCCCGAATATTGCCCTTAAAAGTCTTTCTTCAGGTGTGAGCTCAGTTTCTCCCTTTGGAGTAACTTTACCAACTAATATGTCGCCAGATTTGACTTCTGCTCCTATCCTGATAATTCCTCTTTCATTCAAGTCTTTGAGCATGTCTTCGCCAACATTAGGGATGTCTCTTGTAAATTCTTCCGGGCCTAGTTTAGTATCTCTTGCTTCAGATTCATATTCTTCTATATGAACTGAGGTTAAGACATCTTCAATAACCAATCTCTCGTTTAATAGCACAGCGTCTTCATAGTTGTATCCTTCCCATGTCATGAATGCTATGAGGAGATTTTTACCTAATGCGATTTCTCCTTGGTCTGTACTTGGTCCATCTGCTATGATTTGCGATTCGCTAATCCTTTCTCCAAGTTCGACTATCGGTCTTTGATTTATAGTGGTTCCTTGATTTGATCTCTTGAATTTCAATAATCTGTATCTATCAATTTGTCCGTCTTTGTCTCTTCTGATTAAAATTTCATCTGCAGAAACTTTTTCAACGATTCCTGCATTTTTAGCTACAATTACGACTCCTGAATCTTTTGCTGCTTTATATTCAATACCTGTGCCGATTATAGGAGCTTCTGTTTTAAGCAATGGAACAGCTTGACGCTGCATGTTTGAACCCATAAGCGCTCTATTGGCGTCGTCGTTTTCTAAGAATGGTATCATAGCAGTTCCGACAGATACAATTTGTTTTGGTGAAACGTCCATGTAATCTATTTCTTCAGGTCTGAATATATCTACAACACCCATTTTACCTCTGGCTACAATTCTATTATTTATAAATCGATTTTCTTCATCTAATGGTTCATTTGATTGAGCTATGATTAGCTCATCTTCCACATCTGCTGTTAAATAATCTATCTCACCTGTTACTTGTCCATTTTTTACTCTCCTATAAGGAGCTTCTATAAATCCGTATTCATTAATTCTAGCGTATGTCGTTAGTGATGTGATAAGTCCGATGTTTGGACCTTCAGGTGTCTCAATAGGACACATTCTACCATAGTGAGAGTTGTGAACGTCACGGACTTCAAAGCCTGCTCTATCCCTGCTTAAGCCTCCAGGTCCCAATGCTGACATCCTTCTCTTATGGGTTAATTCAGCTAATGGATTTGTCTGATCCATAAATTGAGACAATTGGCTGCTTCCAAAGAATTCTTTAATGGCTGCTGTGACAGGCCTTACATTAATCAGAGCTTGAGGAGTGGCTACATCCATATCTTGAATTGTCATTCTCTCTCTTACTACTCTCTCCATACGAGCTAGACCAATTCTAAATTGATTTTGCAATAATTCTCCAACACTTCTCAATCTTCTGTTCCCTAAATGGTCAATGTCATCAGAATTACCTATGCCATAAAATAAATTGAATTCATAATTTATGCTTGCAATTATGTCGTCTACTAATATATGTTTAGGCGACAGTTCCTTGATTCTATCTTTTATGGCTTGTTTTAGCTCTTCCCCTTGGTAATTATCCACTAATTCTTTCATTAAAGGATAATAAACTTTCTCTTTTAATCCGAGTTCTTCTAATGAGAATGGCAAATCAAACGCTTCGCCACTTACGAAGTTATTGGACAATACCTTTATTGTTTTGCCATCATCCAACAAGATTTTGACTGAGTTTATGCCAGTATTTTCAATTTCAATTGCTTTTTGTCTGCTAATTATCTCATTTTTTTCAACTAGGATTTCACCTGTATTTGGGTCAATGATATCTTCAGCAGATTTTCTATCTGTTATTCTATTATATAAACTTAATTTTTTATTGAATTTATACCTTCCAACTTTTGCTAAGTCGTATCTGCGCGGATCAAAGAAAAGATTGTTTAATAAGGACTTAGCGCTGTCAAGAGTTGGTGGTTCACCAGGTCTTAACCTTTTGTAGATTTCTAATAGCGCTTCTTCTTCGTTGGTCGATATGTCCTTTTCGAGTGTTAGTAATAGCTGTTCTGTTTCTCCTAATAAATCTATGATTTCAGCATCAGAAGAAATCTTTAATGCCCTCAAAAGTGTTGTAACGGGCACCTTTCTAGTACGGTCAATTCTTACATGTATTACATTATTAGCATCAGTTTCGTATTCTAGCCAAGCTCCCCTGTTGGGAATAAGTGTTGATGAATAAACTTTTTCACCAGACTTATCGATGCTTTCCACGAAATATACTCCAGGAGATCTTACCAATTGACTGACTACTACTCTTTCCGCTCCATTGATGATAAATGTCCCTTTATCAGTCATTAGTGGGATATCTCCCATAAATACTTCCTGTTCTTTAACCTCTCCAGTTTCACGGTTAATCAATCTAACCTTTACTTTAAGTGCTGCAGAGTAATTTGCGTCCCTTTCCCTTGCTTCCATTTCATCATACTTAACTTCACTGTCAATGTAATAGTCAACAAATTCTAAGATTAAATTTCCAGTGAAGTCTTGAATTGGAGAGATGTCATCAAAAACCTCCCTTAAGCCTTCCTCAACAAACCACTTGTAGGAAGATTTTTGTACCTCAATTAAGTCGGGTAAGTCTAGCACTTCTTTTATCCTTGAATAGCTCATTCTTTCCCGCTTACCTAATGTTACAGGATGTACCATTAAATCTTCACCCCTCAATAAACTAAAATAACCAAAAGCCCGTGGCTTTTGGCGTTGAAAAATAAAAAACCAAAAACTACAAAAGGCGTGATAAATATATATCGCCTATTATAATCGTTATTATGCAATATATTATATTATCACACCTTTTTGTGTAAGTCAAATATTAATTTTTATTTTTATGTGCTTATTTTACTTCTACAGTTGCTCCAACTTCTTCCAATTTTGCTTTTATGTTTTCAGCTTCTTCTTTTGAAGCTCCTTCTTTAATTGGTTTTGGTGCTCCATCAACTAAATCTTTTGCTTCTTTTAAGCCTAAACCAGTTAATTCTCTAACTACTTTAATAACTTTAATTTTTTCTGCTCCTGCTGATTGAAGAATAACGTCGAATTCTGTTTTTTCTTCTTCAGCTGCTGGTGCTGCTGCAGTTGCTTGAGCTGCTACTGCAACTGCTGGTGCTGCTGCGCTAACTCCAAATTCTTCTTCTAATGCTTTTACTAATTCTGATAATTCTAATACTGTTAAATTCTTTACCTCTTCGATTAAATTCAATACTTTTTCACTTGCCATTTATATTTCCCTCCGTATTTTTTATTTTTTTTTTAAGCGGTTTTTTGTTCTGCTATTGCATTAAGCGCAATTGCCAATCCTCTTATTGTACCTTGTAATACATTTGCAAATCCTTGAATTGGACTGTTGAATCCTCCAAGTACTTGTGCTATCAAGACTTCTCTTGGTGGCAATTCCGCCAGACTCTTTACTCCGTTTTCGTCAATGATCTTGCCGTCTACGATACCAGCCTTGATTTTAAGCTTATCGTTAGTCTTTGCAAATTCTGTTGTAATTTTTGCTGCTGATACCGGATCATTTAAACTGAATGCTACTGCTGATGGTCCTTTTAAGTAATCCTCGAATTCCTCTAGTCCAAGATCTTTGAATGCGAAGCTCATCATAGTGTTTTTATAAACTTTATAATCAACCCCAGCTTCTCTGTATCTCTTTCTTAATTCAGTCAATTCAGCTACATTTAACCCTCTATAGTCAACTAAAACTAAGGACTGAGAAGAGCTGATTTTCTCTTTGATTTCTTCAACGATTTGTGATTTAGCTTGAAGAGTTTGTTCCTTCACTTGCTATCACCTCCAAAGTGTATAATAATAAAGGTCTCTTTCGCAGACTGTGAAGAGACCAAATTTTCATGGTTTAATTCCTCGGTAGGATATTAAGCATATAGCACCTACTGTCTGCGGTAGTGTTGAATTTTTAATTTTATTTAATCACCAAGTTTTGCTGGATTTATTTTCACTCCAGGTCCCATAGTGCTAGATACGACAACTGATTTTAGGTATTTCCCTTTAGCTGCTGCAGGTTTTGCTTTTATTAAAGCGTCTATTATTGCATTAAAGTTGTCTTTAAGCTTTTCTACGCCGAATGATTTCTTTCCAATTGGAACGTGTACTATACTTTCTTTGTCAACTCTGTACTCAACTTTACCTGCTTTGATATCTTTTACTGCTTTTTCAATATCAAATGTAACAGTACCTGATTTTGGGTTTGGCATAAGTCCTTTAGGTCCAAGGATTCTACCGATTCTTCCAACTACACCCATCATGTCTGGAGTAGCAACTACTACATCAAAATCAAACCAGTTTTCATTTTGAATCTTAGCAACTAATTCTTCTCCACCTACGTAATCTGCACCCGCTTCTTCAGCTTCTTTTAACTTATCGCCTTTAGCAATAACTAGAACTTTTCTAGTTTTTCCAGTTCCGTGTGGTAGTACAACTGCGCCTCTTACTTGTTGGTCAGCATGTCTTGGGTCTACACCCAATCTTACTGAGAGTTCTATTGTCTCATCAAAATTTGCTGTTGCAGTTTGAAGTACTAATTCTAATGCTTCATCTACATCATAAAGCTTTCCTTTTTCAATAAGCTTTACACTTTCTTGATATTTTTTACCTCTCTTTGGCATTCAAATTACCTCCTTGTGGTATTAACGGAAATTCCTCCCACTTATTTATTTCTCTACTTCAACTCCCATACTTCTTGCTGTCCCAGCAACCATGCTCATGGCAGCTTCTAGGCTTCCAGCATTTAAGTCTGGCATTTTCAATTCAGCTATTTCTTTAACTTTAGCTTGTGTAAGTTTCCCAACTTTTTTCTTGTTTGGTTCACTAGAACCAGATTCTATTCCAAGTGCTTTCTTAATAAGTACTGGCACTGGTGGTGTCTTAGTGATAAATGAGAATGATCTATCTTGATATACAGTCAATACTACTGGAATGATCATTCCTAGTTGGTCTTGTGTCCTTGCGTTGAATTCTTTTGTAAATTGCATAATATTAACTCCGTGTGGTCCCAAAGCTGTACCTACAGGTGGAGCCGGAGTAGCTTTACCAGCTGGTATCTGCAACTTTACCATAGCTATTACTTTCTTAGCCAAAATTTCCACCTCCTTATATGGCATTTGCCATTACATAAATATATTTATAAAGCAAAATTGCTTATAAATCAACTATATTTTTTCTATTTGATCTAACTCTAATTCAACTAGAGTCTCTCTTCCAAACATAGATACAAAAACTTTAACTTTTTGTTTTTCTAGGTTTATGCTATCTATATTTCCTACAAAATTTTCAAAAGGTCCTGAAATTATTTTAACCACTTCTCCAACTTTGAATTCAGATTCTATAATTTTGGCCTTTTTAGCAACTCCTAATGCTTTAACTTCTTCATCTGTCAATGGAATTGGCTTTGAGGAAGGTCCGACAAATCCAGTAACTCCTCTGGTATTCCTTACTAAGTACCATGATTCATCATTAATGATCATCTTTACAAGGACATAGCCTGGGAATTTTTTTCTTTCTTTGATAGTTTTTTTATCAGATTTGGTATCGGTATATTCTTCGGTAGGAACTACTACTTCAAATATGTCATCCCTCATTCCCCTGTTTTCAACCATTTTTTCCAAATTTGCTTTTACTTTATTTTCATGTCCAGAGTATGTATGCACCACATACCACTTCGCATTTTTTTCTCTTTCTTCCCTGCTTAAGTCCTTTTCCGACATTTCATAGGGACTCTTATGCCCCTTCCCTCCCTTGTACTACGAAATTATTAAGGATAGTGCTCCTCCTACTATAAGGTCAAGTATATATACTATTATTGCAACTAACACGCTCATGAATAATACAACACTAGTGTAGTTAATCAATTCTTTTCTGCTAGGCCATACAACCTTTTTTAATTCTGCTTTTACACCTTTGAAATAAGAAGAGAGCTTCCCAGTTTTTTTAGTTTTCTCTGTTGGTTGTGCCATCTTTTCACATCCTTATGGAATATATTATTTTGTTTCTTTATGAACGGTATGTGTTTTGCAGAATTTGCAGTACTTTTTAAGTTCTATTCTCTCAGTTGTGTTCTTTTTGTTTTTCTTTGTTACATAATTTCTTTGTTTGCATTCTGTACATGCTAATGTTACTCTATCTCTCAACTACCACACCCCCTAAATCAAAGCTATCTATCTAAAAATAGACTATTGGGCACAATTACCCATTGTTAAGCTACTAATATAAACTATCATAAATCAATATTCATGTCAATAAAATTTTAAGGCATAGTTCACGTTTCATAAAAAAAGTAGGTCAAAAGACCTAACTTTTTTTATTCGTAAACCTTAGTTACAACTCCTGCTCCTACTGTCCTTCCGCCTTCTCTTATAGCGAATCTTTGTCCTTCTTCCATTGCTACTGGAGTGATTAGCTCGATGCTAAATCTTGCGTTGTCTCCTGGCATTACCATTTCTACTCCTTCTTGC
Organism: Tissierellaceae bacterium; assembly: GCA_018434075.1. Classification (GTDB taxonomy): domain Bacteria; phylum Bacillota; class Clostridia; order Tissierellales; family Tissierellaceae; genus Soehngenia. Next base: position 424 of record JAHDQA010000108.1, on the reverse strand, counting down.
AATTGAATGTTGCCTGTTACGTCTGTTGTTCCAAAGAAAAATTGTGGTCTGTATCCGTTGAAGAATGGTGTGTGTCTTCCGCCTTCTTCTTTGCTTAATACGTATACTTCTGCATCAAATTTCTTGTGGGGTTTTATTGTCTTTGGTTTTGCTAGTACTTGTCCTCTTTCGATTTCGTTCCTTTGTACTCCTCTTAATAGTACTCCTATGTTGTCTCCTGCTTGTGCTTCGTCTAGTAGTTTCTTGAACATTTCTAGTCCTGTTACTACTACTGTTCTTGATTCTTCTGTTAGTCCTACTATTTCTACACTTTCTCCTACTTTGATTGTTCCTCTTTCTACTCTTCCTGTTGCTACTGTTCCTCTTCCTGTGATTGAGAATACGTCTTCTACTGGCATTAGGAATGGTTTGTCTATTTGTCTTT
>JAHDQA010000018.1 GCA_018434075.1 Tissierellaceae bacterium | reverse complement strand
GGGGTTCAAGTCCTCTCGCCAGCTCCAAAGATTTAGGAGGAGTTCCCGAGTTGGCCAAAGGGGACGGACTGTAAATCCGTTAGCTCAGCTTTCACTGGTTCGAATCCAGTCTCCTCCACCAATAAAAGTAAATTACTTAATGTGCGGGAGTGGCTCAGTGGTAGAGCATCGCCTTGCCAAGGCGAGGGTCGCGAGTTCGAATCTCGTCTTCCGCTCCATTTCTTATTATTAGAAGAATCTTAATTCTTCTTTTTTTTTAAATGTACCCTTAGCTCAGTTGGATAGAGTACTTGACTACGAATCAAGGGGTCGGGGGTTCGAATCCCTCAGGGTACACCAATTATAAGGGGTTGTTGTAATATGAAGTTACAGAATATTGAAATAATTATCAAACTTGGCGATATAACTGATGAAAATGTTGATGCAATTGTTAATGCTGCTAATAATTCTTTGCTCGGCGGCGGTGGAGTCGATGGAGCTATACATAAAAGGGCCGGATCATCCGTACTGGAGCAATGTAAAAAGCATGGAGGTTGCGCCACTGGTGATGCTAAAATTACAACAGCTGGGAATTTACCGTGTAAATATATTATTCACACTGTAGGACCAATATATGGTGAACATGGTGGATTAGAGCCTTTATTACTGTATAATTGCTATATAAATTCTTTAAAACTTGCAGATAGTTATTCTTTAAAGACCATATCTTTTTGCGCTATTTCTACTGGGGTATATGGATACCCAGTTAAAGAAACTTTACCTATAATTTATAAATCAATAAAAGATTTTTCAGCTAACAATAATAACATAGAAGAGATTAGATTTGTTTTATTTGATGAAGAAAAATACGAATTTTATAATTCATATTTTAATTCTACTTTAAATACAAATTTTTAATTTTTATGGTTGACATATCATATTATTTATATTATTATTAACACATTGAATAAAAAGAAGGTGTTAATATTTTAGCTGAAACACATAAAATGATCGCAAATATTATTAGTAACGAAGTTGAAGATAAATATGATATATTATTAGATAATAATAAATTAACATGGGGCAGTGTAGCTCCAGATTATCTACCAAAATATAAATTTATTAGACATTACAAAGATGAAAGTATAAATTTTGTTGCGAATGAAATTCTAAAGATAATACTCTTTACTAAATATGTTGATATATCAATTGTACCATAAAGCATAGGAGTGGCTTCTTTAAGTAAGAAAATAGGAATAATTTCTCATTATTTAACAGACTATGTATGTTATCCTCATGCTCAAAGATGGACATTTTCAGATTCTATGGTAAAACATATAAAATATGAAAACCAACTCAATGATTTTGCAAAATCATATAATTTTAATCAATCTCAAAGTAAGATCAATGTACCTGATATAGATTTGGAATCTTTAAATCTATATAATACAAAGAAAATAATAAAGAAATATATTGATGAAGTAATAGATGAATATAGCAAAACACCAAGTTTTGGGAATGATTTAGAATTTGCTACTTTTATAAATAAAAAAATAACTTTCTTTATAATTGACTCACTCAGAGAATCAGTGCTGGAAGGTCAAGAAACTTTAGCTTTTCAAATTTAAATATTTTAAATACTCAATGATGGGAAGAGTAATATTAAAATTTTAGTTTAAGAGAATTAGGAATGGTGAGATCCTAATACTAAAACCAATATGAAAAACGCCCCTGAGATTCTTTTCCGAACGAATTTAAATAACTAGTAGGTTAAGACGGTTAGCCCGTTAAAAGCTAGACATATCGAGTAATCTGTATGTTTATGAGGTGAGCTTATGCTAAATAAGGTGGTACCGCGAATTTATTCGTCCTTTGATTTTTTGAAGGACGTTTTTTTTATATTATTTTTAAGGAGTGATTTTAATGTTAGTTAATGGATTTACACCTAGAGAACTACAAATTGCAATTAAGTTAATCAAAGATTTTTTTGAAATGGATCTTGCAAATGTGTTAAATTTAACACGAGTGTCTGCTCCTTTATTTGTAAAAACAGATACAGGCTTAAATGACAATTTATCTGGTAGTGAAAAAGCTGTTGAGTTTGAAATGAGAAAATACAATGAAAAATTAGAAATAGTACAATCTTTAGCTAAATGGAAGCGCATGGCTTTGAAATGGTATGGATTTGAAACTTATGAAGGAATATACACTGATATGAATGCGATCAGACCAGATGAATATGTGGATAAAACTCATTCTATCTATGTAGATCAATGGGACTGGGAAAAAATAATAAAGTATGAAGATCGAAATTTAGATTATTTATTTGATACAGTAAAAAAGATTTATAGAGTTTTCAAAGATACTGAAAGTTTTCTAAACGAAAAATTCCCAAACAATACAAAATTAATTCTGCCAGAAGATATATATTTTGTAGATAGTCAAACACTTGAAAATCTTTACCCTAACTATTCACCAAAAGATAGAGAAAATATAATCGCAAAAGAAAAGAAAGCTGTATTTATTTACAAAATAGGTGACAAACTAAAATCTGGAAAGCCACATGACCTTAGATCGCCAGATTATGATGATTGGAATTTGAATGGAGATATTATATTTTATAGTCCAGCAATAAATGAGGGAATAGAGTTGTCGAGTATGGGTATTAGAGTGGACAAGTACAGTTTAAAAAGACAGCTGGCAATTACAGATTGTGCTTATAGGGAAAAGTATGAATATCATCAGTTGATACTAAAAGACGAATTGCCATTTACTATTGGGGGTGGGATAGGACAATCGAGAATTTGCATGTTTTTTTTACAAACCAAGCACATAGGACAAGTGCAAGCTTCTGTTTGGCCAGATGATGAGTTACAAAAATGTAAAGAGAATGATATATTTTTACTATAAATATTAAAAGATTGTAATAAATATTGCTAAAAAGTATAAGCTAATTTGTAATTTTTGTAGTATAATAAACTTACTCTATATTCATATGAAGGGTGAGTGCTTTTAATGGCAGTAAATGAAAATACTTATGTAAATATTTATGAAGGCTTAAAAAGAAATTTTTTATATGAAAATGACTTAAATAGCATTCACATTTTAATAAATCTTTATGACATTGAAGACAATATTAGAAATATTTATCCCAAATATGTTACTATTCAATGTATTAAGAATTATATATCTAAATTCTTAAAGGATAGAGAGGGGAACGCTTTAATAGCTTCTAATTTAGGTGAGTTAATACATGAAGATATAAATAGATTAGAGCTTCTTTTATATTTAGATGGCTACAAGAAGGGCTTTGCCGATATAAAAAATGCTAATTTACTGGAGAAAAAGGCAGTTGAAGTCTATGATATCAATACCTTATACCATAGAAAATACTTATTTCAATTTGATCTTAACAATCAAACAATAAATGATTTTAAAGAAGAATTATTCTTGTATTTAAAAGAGACAGATGACTATTATAAGTATTTAGATGATTTGATTGTTTACTATTGCAATAAGATAATTGAACCCAAAATAATGAATTTAAACAATCACTTAGATAGTCAGCTTACGATAAAATGCAATACTAAATCTTTGATGATCAATGATAATCTAGAAATTTTATCTGACAATGACTTAAAATCAATTTATGAAGAAGTTGTTATTATAATAAAGAAAAATTCCAATAGGCTGTTTAAAGATGCATATTGGAATGGGTTGAACGACAGGGTCTTGAAACGCTATAAATAAGATATAAGGGAGGATTTGTATGTACGTCAGGAATCATATGATTAAATTAAGTGACTTAACTTGTTTGAATCCAGAAGAGAGCGTTAAGGAAGCTCTTGAAAAGATTAACAGCAAAGATTTTCTATCTTTACCGGTAGTAAATGACAATAGGATTTTAGGTATACTTATGAAAGAAGCAATTTATAGAAAATATTTCGAAGAAGATTTTGTTAACAAGGAAGACTTTCTAAATAATTGCAAAGTTAAGGATGTATACAATAAAGATTTAAAAACTATTAATGAAAACGAGCCTATTGAAAGAGCTTCTTACTTATTAAATAGTAGAAGAACACCTTTCTTAGCAGTTGTAGATGATAAAAATAATTATCTTGGCATTTTAACTCATGCTGCAATTTTTAAAGCTTTTTCAGAGATATTTGGATTAGAAATGGGGCAAAGACTTGTAGTTCATATGTTTGACATTCCTGGACAACTTGCTAGATTAACAGAAATTTTGAAAAAGGAAAACATCAACATAATGAATCTAACATTGTTAGATACAAAAGTCATGGGAATTATAAAGGTTGTATTGAGAGTTGATACTGATAATATTGATGAATTGGTGTCAAAATTAGAAAGAGAAGGTTTTAAGATTGGAGAATTTGGTGAATAATTTACATCCCCTCATAATTAGAGGGGATTTTTCTTAGTAATTTTCATAGACTTATGATAAAATAGATGGTAGATTATAATTGTAAGGAGTTTTATATGATAATAATTGGTATCGATCCTGGAATTGCAACTGTTGGCTATGGTATAATAGAGTGTGTTGCTAATAAATACAGAGCTATTGATTATGGGCCTATATTAACACCATCAACTTTATCAATGCCTAACAGATTAGATTTGATTTTCGAAGAATTAAATAATATTATTCGATACTTCAAACCTCATGATATGGCTGTTGAAGAATTATTCTTCAACAAAAATGTTAAAACTGCAATTACAGTTGGGCATGCTAGAGGCGTAGAAATTTTAAGTGCAGTTAGAAATGGTTTAAATATATACGAATATACACCACTGCAAATAAAACAGTCTGTAGTTGGATATGGTAGGGCTGATAAAAAGCAAGTGCAATATATGGTTAAAACTCTGCTAAATTTAAATGAAATTCCAAAACCAGATGACGTAGCTGACGCATTAGCAGTTGCCATATGTCATGGCAGCAGTTTGAAATTTAAAGATTTATTTTTGATGAAATGAAGAGGTGAAGGCATTTGCTTGAATACATAAAAGGCACTATTATTCAAATAGGAGATGAGTATGTTGTAATAGAAAATAATGGTATAGGCTATAGGATAATGACATCAATGAACACCATATCAAATATAAAACCTGAAGTTAAGGATATATTGTTATATACGCACATTGCTATACGAGAAGATGGGATTTCATTATATGGTTTCGACTCAGTTGAAGAAATTGAAACATTTAAATTGTTAATCACAGTTTCTAAAGTTGGTCCTAAATTAGCATGTGCAATATTATCATGCCTTAGCTCTTCAAAGCTCAAAATGGCAATTTTATCGAACGATATAACTTTACTATGCAAATGCTCTGGTGTAGGTAAAAAAACAGCAGAAAGAATTGTTTTAGAACTAAAAGATAAAATTGATGAAAATTCCATAGATATAGTTGACGTTGAAAGTAAATCAAATAACATTAATTCGATTTTAGAAGAAGTGACAGAAGCATGTGTGACTTTGGGTTACAATAAATATGAGGTGAGAAATGCTTTGGCACAAATAAATGTAGAGGATTTAGAAATTGAAGAAATCATTAAACTTGTGCTAAGAAAGCTAGCTAATTAGGTGATAATATGGATGAAAATTTAAACAGAATAATTGCTCGAAATAGTTTGCTTGAAGATTTTGATTCAGATGTTACATTAAGACCAAAATGGCTTAATGAGTATATAGGTCAGGATAAAGTTAAAAATAAGTTAGACATATTTATACAAGCTGCAAAAGGAAGAAATGAGGCTTTAGACCATGTTTTACTTGTTGGCCCACCTGGCTTAGGTAAAACTACATTAGCAAATATAATCGCAAATGAAATGGGAGTAAATATAAGAGTAACTTCAGGACCTGCGATTGAAAGAGCGGGTGATTTAGCAAGCATTCTTACAAATTTGTCAGATGACGACGTACTTTTTATTGATGAAATACATAGAATCAACAGAACTGTTGAAGAAATTCTGTACCCGGCTATGGAAGATTACGCTCTGGATATAATTATTGGGAAAGGACCATCTGCCAGATCAGTAAGATTAGATTTATCAAGATTTACGCTCATTGGTGCGACAACAAGATCAGGATTATTAACTTCGCCATTAAGGGATAGATTTGGTGTATTATTAAACTTAGAATTATATGATATCAACAGTTTGACTGATATAATTAATAGATCTGCAAAAATACTAAATATTGAAATAGAGAAAGAAGGAGCAATAGAAATTGCTCGTCGCTCTAGAGGTACTCCGAGAATTGCTAATAGGTTATTAAAAAGAGTGAGAGACTACACTCAAGTAGTAGAAAATGGAATTATAACACTTGAGAGTGCTAAGAAAGGCTTAGACTTATTAGAAATAGATGAACTTGGCTTAGATAATATAGATAGGAAAATATTACTTTCTATAATACACAATTTTGGTGGGGGACCAGTAGGTATAGACACTCTATCTGCAGCGACAGGAGAAGAAAAAGTAACAATTGAAGATGTATATGAACCATATTTAATACAAATTGGATTTATCAATCGTACTCCTAGGGGAAGAGTGGCAAGTAAGAAAGCTTACGAACATTTTAATATAAAGTATGAAGGATGAAGGTGCTTAAAATGAAATTAAAATATATAAGATTGTTTACAGTTTGCATTTTATTTGCACTATTTTTTATTAATACTGAATCTTTAGCAGAAAACGAACAATATATAGACGTAAAAATAGGGGATAATATTGCTTTAAATAGTACGATAAGCATTAGTTCAACTAGTGGCTTTGTTATAAATAATTCCATCAATAGTTATACATCTAATGAAAAAGCACTAAATATATCTTTAATTTCTCCAGAATATTATTCAATATTTGATTTAAATAACAATAAAATATCTGATATAAAATACACAGATAATTTTGAAATAACTACTATTGATAAGGGCACAGATGTTATTTCAATTAACAATAAAAGCTATAGAGGAAGTATAAAGATTATAATGAACAATAATTCCTACTATATAGTAAATCATTTACTATTAGAAGAGTATTTATATGGTGTTGTCCCACGAGAAATACCTTCTTCTTCTCCGATAGAGGCATTAAAGGCCCAAGCTATTGCTGCAAGGAGTTATGCATTAAATAATTTAAGTAGACATATCAAAGATGGATACAATTTATGTGATTCTACTCATTGCCAAGTATATGGAGGATATAGTGCTGAGAAAGAAAATACAAACATAGCAGTTAATGTTACAAAGGGTATTGTATTAAAATATAATGATAAAATAATTGATGCTGTATTCCATTCTTCTTCTGGAGGTTACACTGAAAGTAGTGAAAATGTATGGGGAAATAAAACACCATATTTAGTCGCTGTAAAAGATCCGTTCTCACTAAATGCTCCTAACAGCAACTGGAATATAACATTTACAAACTCAGTTATAGTAAATAATTTAAGAAAGGACAACATAAATATTCAAGACTTAATTGACATACAAGTTTTAGATAGAACAGAATCAGGTCGTGTAAAAACCATAAAAGTGATTGCCTCAGATAAAACCGTATTGCTAAGTGGAGACAAATTTAGATCAATTATGGGAAATTCTAATTTTAAGAGTACATTATTTTCTATCGAAAAAAAATATGATACAAGTAGAATTCTGAAATCATCTTTATCAAAAAATGGAATAGAAGAAATAGATATATCATCAGGTACTGTATCTATAATAACTAAAGATGGAATAAAGAGTGTTGATAATTCATCAATCAATATATTGGACGATAAGGGTCAATCAGATATAAATATAGACACTCATGTAGCTTCATTTTCTTTTGTGGGAAAAGGCTATGGGCATGGTGTAGGGATGAGCCAATATGGAGCAATTGAAATGGCAAAAGAAGGATATAGTTTTGATCAAATATTACAATTTTATTATAAAGATATTAATATCATGCAATAGATTGGAGACTGGATATATTGAAAACAGAAGATTTTTATTATGATTTACCTAAAGAACTAATTGCTCAAGTTCCTTTAGAAGATAGAACAAGTTCAAGACTTATGATAGTAAATAGAGAAACAGAAGAGATAAGTAATAAGAAATTTACTGATATTGTGGATGAGCTAAACCCCGGGGATTGCTTAGTATTAAATGACACCAAGGTAATTCCTGCTCGATTATTTGGACATAGGCCAGAAAAAGCAGAAAAAATAGAAGTGCTATTGCTAAAACGCACATCAAACAATACATGGGAATGTTTAGTAAAACCAGGGAAAAAAATGAAAGAAAACACTTTAATCGAATTTGGTGATATTTTAAAAGGAAGAGTTCAGCAAATAACCGATGATGGAATTCGAGTAATTGAATTTTTCTATAAAGGGGTTTTCGAAGAGGTGCTAGATGAACTCGGAGAAATGCCACTGCCTCCATATATCACACATAAGTTAAAAGAAAAAGAAAGGTATCAAACAGTCTACTCAAAGAATGTTGGTTCAGCTGCAGCTCCAACTGCAGGATTGCATTTTGATAATGCACTTTTAAAAGATATTGAGAATAAAGGTGTAAATATTGCATATTTAACTCTTCACGTTGGCCTCGGCACATTTAGACCAGTTAAAGTTCAAAATGTTGAAGAACATAAAATGCATTCTGAGTATTATGAGATAAACGAAGAATGTGCTAAAAAAATAAATGAATCTAAAGCAAATGGTGGAAAGATTGTATCTGTGGGGACAACATCTTTGAGAACATTAGAAACAGTAGCCGATGATAGTGGATATGTCAAGGCACAATCAGGATGGACTGATATATTTATTTATCCTGGCTATAAATTTAAGATTGTTGATGAACTGATTACTAATTTTCACTTACCAGAATCTACATTATTGATGCTGATTTGTGCATTTGCAAATAAGGATTTAATTATGAGAGCATATCAGGTTGCAATAGAAGAAAAATATAGATTTTTTAGTTTTGGAGATGCAATGTTCATCAAATAGGAGGGGAAAATGTCTATAAGGTTTGAGTTATTAAAAGAATCTAAAGAATGTATGGCTAGACTAGGCAAACTGGAAACACCTCATGGAATTATTGAAACGCCAATATTTATGCCAGTAGGAACTAGAGCAACTGTAAAAGCTATGACGCCAGATGAATTAAAATATTTAGGTGCGCAGATAATATTATCAAACACATATCACTTATACCTAAGACCTGGCCACAAATTAATTGAAAAAGCTGGTGGATTGCATAAATTTATGAATTGGGATAGACCAATATTAACAGATAGCGGTGGTTTTCAGGTTTTTAGTTTAACTGATTTGAGAAGAATTCATGAAGAAGGTGTGGAGTTCAGATCACATATAGATGGATCAAAGCATTTTATTAGTCCCGAGATATCAATTGATATACAAAATTCACTAGGCTCTGACATAATGATGTGCTTTGATGAATGTGTTGCATATCCTTCTGAATACGAGTACACTAAAGAATCCATGGAAAGGACAACAAGATGGGCTAAGCGATGCAAAGACCACCATCATAATTGGGATTCACAAGGTCTTTTTGGTATAGTCCAGGGAGGAGTATTTAAAGACTTAAGGAAGGAGAGCGCACAAAGTCTAGTAGATATGGATTTTAGTGGATATGCTGTGGGAGGATTAAGTGTTGGAGAGCCTATGGATATAATGTGCGATATTCTTGAATATACAACTCCATTCTTGCCCAAAGACAAGCCAAGATATTTGATGGGTGTAGGAAGCCCTGATTTTCTTTTCGAAGCGGTGGAAAGAGGAATCGACATGGCAGATTGTGTATTACCTACTAGAATTGCAAGAAATGGTACTGCTATGACTAGTAAAGGAAGAATTATTATTAAAAATGCTAAGTATGCAGATGATTTTACTCCATTAGATCCAGAATGTGATTGTTATACTTGTAAAAATTATTCTAGAGCATATATAAGACATCTATTTAATGTTAATGAAATACTGGGATTGAGATTGACAACAATTCATAATTTGTATTTTCTTTTGAATTTAATGAAAGATATAAGACAATCTATTAAAGATGATAATTTCTATGAATTTAAAAAATTTTTTTATAAAAATTATGGTTACACTAAAGAATAGTAGAGCTTTTTTAACTTTTATTGTATAATATATATGAAAAGGAGTGATAAAGTGGAAGCATTGCAAGCATTAATATTACCGATAGCGTTTCTAGCAGTTTTTTATTTTTTAGCTATCAGACCTCAGAAGAAAAAAGAAAAAGAAGTTAAAGAGATGAGGGATAGTTTAAAAATTGGTGATGAGATTGTAACAATTGGAGGTTTATACGGAAAGGTAGTTAAAGTCAAAGACGACTATGTTACATTAGAAGTAGGACCTTCAAAAACTAAAATGGATTTTGCAAAATGGGCAATAGGATCTGTTGTTAAGTCCAGACCAGTAAATGATTCTTCTTCAAAACAAGCAGAAGTAAAAAATGAAGAAGTGAATGAAGTAAAAGAAGATAATTAATCTAAAAGAAAACTTCCAATGGGAGTTTTCTTTTTCGAGGATTTATCTTTAAGTGTTTAATCAAATGTGATATAATCATTTTACTTAAATCAAACAAGGAGGAAAATACTATGGAATACATAAAGACATTAACTAATAAAAATTTAAAGGAAAGTTTAGCATATGGTGGTTGTGGTGAATGCCAAACTTCTTGTCAATCAGCATGCAAAACATCATGCACTGTAGGTAATCAAAAATGCGAAAATAAGAAGGTAAATAAAAAGTAGTGGAAAGCCACTACTTTTTATTTAATGAATGAGGTGTTAGTATGAGTAAAGGCAATATTCATAAATTTTATTTAAATGAAAAATATATTGTATTAGATATTAATAGTGGATCTGTACATGTAGTTGATAAGATCGTTTATGATATATTAGACTATTATTTAGATCATGAAATTGATGAAATAATTGATATATTAGCTAATGAATATCCTAGAGATATGATATTAAATGCTTATAAAGAAATAGAGTTGCTAGAAAATGAAGATTTGATTTTTTCTAATGATTTAAACACAAACTTTGAATATAATAAAGAAAATGTCATAAAGGCAATGTGTCTACATGTTGCTCATGACTGTAATTTAAAGTGTAGGTATTGTTTTGCATCTCAAGGAAATTTCAAAGGTCAAAGGCAACTAATGGATTTGGAAACTGGTATGAGGGCATTGGATTTTTTAGTTGAAAACTCAGGTAATAGAAAAAATTTAGAAGTTGACTTTTTTGGTGGAGAGCCTTTAATGAACTTTGACGTAGTTAAAGATTTGGTAGCCTATGGGAGAAAATTAGAGAAAAAGTCAAACAAACATTTTAGGTTTACTATAACGACAAATGCGCTATTACTTAATGATGAGAACATGAATTTCATTAATGAAAACATGGATAATGTTGTTTTGAGTCTAGATGGAAGAAAATCTGTTAATGATTATATGAGAATGACATTAAATGATGGTGGTAGCTACGATGTAATTGTACCAAAGATAAAAGAAATGATAGAACGTAGAAAAGACAAAGATTATTATGTAAGGGGTACTTTTACATCTAAGAACCTTGATTTTTCAAAAGATTGCTTAGAATACTATAAAAATGGATTTAAGAATATCTCAATCGAACCCGTTGTTACTGATCCTAAAGAAGATTACGCAATTAGGGAAGAGCATATTGAGACTATTTTAAAAGGATATGAAGAGTTCTCTAGAGAATACATGGAGTTAAGAAAGAATGATCCTGAATTTTTGTTTTTTCATTTTATGATTGACTTGAATCAAGGACCATGTGCGGTTAAAAAATCAGTTGGGTGCGGTGCGGGAAGCGAGTACATAGCTGTAACCCCAGAAGGAGATATTTTCCCTTGCCATCAATTTGTAGGAGAAGAAGAATTCAAGCTAGGAACTTTACAAACAGGCATTACTAATACAAAATTAAGAGATAAGTTTAAGCAGGCAAATGTAAATACTAAAGAAAAATGTAAAACATGTTGGGCAAAGTTTTATTGTAGCGGTGGCTGCCATGCAAATGCATATTATTCTAATAATAATATTTTAGAACCTCATGAATTAAGCTGCAGAATGGAAAAGAAAAGGCTTGAATGTGCAATATCAATTTTGGCTAACGAGTAGAGATGGAGGATAAAATGAAAAAAAGTCTAATAATTTTGATAAGTATAGTGCTGATTATTATTTTACTTTCATGCATCGCTGTATTTGGATTAAATATAGGTAATATTTCAATAAACAATGTTAAAGACTCTTTAGAATTGGGGCTTGATTTAAATGGTGGAATATATGTAGTACTAGAAGCTCAAACTGATAAAAAAGGTGAAGAACTTAACAAGCTTATGGAGCAAACAAAGTCAATTATTATGCAAAGAGTAGACGGGCTTGGTGTGTCTGAACCTAATATTATGATAGAAGGTAATAATCGAATTAGAATTGAGCTAGCAGGGATAAAAGACCCACAGCAAGCTATAGATTTAATAGGGAAAACTGCTCAACTTGAATTTCTTAATCCAAATAAGGAAGTTGTACTGACAGGCAAAAATATTGTAGATGCTAAAGTTGTTTATAAAAATGATCAATTAGGAGGAAATAAACCAGTAGTTTCTATTGAGATGGATGATGAAGGGACTAAAATATTCTATGATTTAACTAAAGAGTTATCTACTAGATCTACTCGAACTGATAAAATTGTTTACATCGTTTTGGATGGGAAGGTAATATCTGCACCTGCAGTAGCTGAGCCAATTGACAATGGGAAACCAATCATAGATGGGGATTTTACATTTGAGGAAGCAAACAATTTGGCAACACTGATAAGAGCAGGTGCATTACCATTGACAATGAAAGAACTTCAAACATCAATAATTGGACCTTCCCTTGGGTTAGAAGCATTTGAAAAGAGTATTTTTGCAGCAGGTATAGCATTGTTAATAATTTTTCTAATTATGATTGTTATATACAAGCTACCAGGCTTTGTTGCATCTCTAGGGCTAGTATTATATACACTAATTGTTTTATATTTTATGGTTTTAATCCATGCTAAATTAACATTACCTGGGATTGCCGGACTTGTTTTATCAATAGGAATGGCTGTTGATGCCAATGTTATTATATTTGAAAGAATAAAAGAAGAAATAAAATCAGGAAAAACGATAAGAGTATCAGTTATGGCAGGATTTAATAGAGCACTAAGGTCAATCTTGGATTCAAATATAACAACCTTGATTGCTGGAATTGTCTTATATTTCTTTGGTTTAGGTCCTATTAAGGGATTTGGCGTAACATTAATTATCGGTATTGTTGCATCAATGATAACAGCAGTTTTATTTACTAAATATGTTTTAAAGCTTATTGTAGATATTACCGGCAATAAAAATCCTTGGTTATATGGCGTGAAGGAGGTATAGTTAGCATGGATGTACTAAAATATAAAAAGATAGCATATTCAATATCAATTGCAATAATTTTAGTTGGTATTGGAATGTTTTTTACCAGAGGTTTTAATCTCGGAATAGATTTTACTGGGGGTACAATAATTACTCTCAACCTAAATCAATATACTTCTACTGAAGATGTAAAACAAACAATCAATAAGTATGACGAAAATGCATCAATAATTCATGAAGGAGAAAATAAAGATACTATAATTATTAAGAGCAACAAAGATTTAAGCAATAATGATATTAATTCCTTGATAAATGACTTTAGAAGCCAATACGGATTAAGCGATAACAGCTATCAAACTGAGAAATTCGGTCCGAGCATGGGAAGTGAAATATTCAAAAGAGCTATTATTTCGATATTGGTAGCAATAATTTGCATGCTAATCTATATATCCATTAGATTTCAATTTAATTTTGGAGTGGCAGCTATTATAGCTTTAATACATGATTGCTTAATAATGACATCACTTTATTTGATATTAAATATACCGGTAAATAGTGCATTTATTGCTGCTATTTTGACAATTTTAGGATATTCTATTAATGACACAATAGTAATATTTGATAGAATAAGGGAAGAGCTGCACTTAAACAAAAAGATGAAACTAGATGCTCTTGTGAATAAAAGTATTAAAGCTACTCTGAGAAGGACTTTATATACAACACTAACAACTTTAGTTGCTGTACTAAGCCTTTATATTTTTGGTGTGGATGCAGTAAAAGAATTAGCTTTGCCACTGATTTTCGGCATGATAGCAGGGACTTATTCGACTTTATTTATTGCAAGTCCTATATGGTATAAAATGGAAGTGAAAGCTAGATCTAATTAATGGAGGTGTTATTATGCAAAAAAGTTTAATTATCACATTAATTTTGTCAATAGTAGTGATTATATTTGCCATTAATAATAACGCAATTGTAACTATCGATTTGATTTTTACACAAATTGAGATTTCTGAAGCAATAGTAATATTTGTTTGTGTATTATTAGGGGTAGCAATTACTTCGATTTTTAGTTGGTTTAGAGAAATGAAATTGAAAAAGGTTATAAAACAGCAAAATTCAAAAATTGATGATTTAAATAAGAATATTGAAAGTCTTGAAAGAACTGTAACTGAAAAAGAAGAACAGATAAAACTATTGTATTTAAAAGATGAGAATAACAGTAATTAATATGAGACTAGTTTTTATAAGGAATAAATGTTAGAATTTAGATAATATTATCTAAATTCTTTTTTTGGAGTGAAAAGATTGGAAAAGTGGTATATAAGGAATAAAAAGGGAAATGTTGAGAAGATATCAAATAAGTTTAATATATCTAAAATTCTCGCTAAGCTTTTAATAAATCGAGATATAATTGATGATGACATCATATATAAATTTTTATATCCTAATATAGAATATCAGTATGATGAAGAATTAATGAGTGATTTTAAAATAGCTATAAATTTAATCAAAGTAAAAATATCTCAAAACAAAAAAATTAGAATAATTGGTGATTATGATGTTGATGGAATCACTTCGGTATATATACTGTATGATTGCTTGAAAAAAATTGGTGCAGATGTTGATTATTATATACCTCATAGAATAAATGATGGATACGGTATTAACAAGAACATTGTTCTCGAGGCAAAAGCTCAAGGTGTGGATACAATTATTACTTGCGATAATGGAATTTCTCAACTTGAGGCATTAGAAATTGCTAAAAACATGGACATGACTTATATAATTACTGATCATCATGATATAGCTAGTGATAAAAATAATAGTGACAACACAATATTTAATTTAGCTGATGCTGTAATAAATCCTCATAAATATTCATGCAAATATCCGAATAAAAGCATTTGCGGAGCTGGTATAGCTTATAAAATAGCAAGAAATCTACAAAAAATATATAATATACCAAATTACAATACTAATTATATTGAATTTGTCGCACTTGCGACCATTTGTGACGTTGTGGATATAAGAGGTGAAAATAGAGTTTTTGTTGCTGAAGGATTAAATAGATTAAAAAATACAGCTAATAATGGATTAAAAACACTATTGGTAAAAGTGGGTTTAATGGATAAGAAAATAAGCACATATCATATTGGTTTTATTATTGGTCCAATACTAAACGCATCTGGAAGACTTGAAAGCGCACTACTAGCTTTAGAGTTATTTACAACTGATGAAGCTGATAAAATAGATGAAATATCAGAAAAACTGATTAGTTTAAATCAAGAGAGAAAAGAAATGACAGAGACTGGGGCCAATAGCGTTTTTGAGATAATTGAAAATAATTACATGGACGACAAAGTGCTTGTTGTTTATGAACCTAATATACATGAAAGTATTGCTGGTATTGTAGCGGGTAGGGTTAAAGAAAAATATAATAAGCCCACAATAATTCTAACTAAATCGAAGAATAGTGTAAAGGGATCTGCTCGCTCAATAGATGAATATAATATATACAATGAATTATATAAATGTAAAGATATTCTTCTTAATTTCGGCGGACATCCTATGGCAGCAGGACTTTCCTTGGAAAAATCATATATTGAAGATCTAAGGCACAAGCTAAATAGTTTATCTGAATTAACACAAGAAGATATAATGAATAAAATTTACATCGATATGCCGTTGCCATTAAGTACCATTGACGAAAGATTAATTAAAGAAATTGAGCTATTAGAACCTTTCGGTACAGGCAATCCTAAACCTCTGTTTGGGGCTAAAAACATTGACATTCTAAAACTTAATGTTTTAGGTAAGAATGAGAATGTATTAAAATTTGTAGCTGAATGTAATGGAAAAATTTACAACAACCTAATACTGTTCCAAAAATTAGATGAATTTTCAAATGGATTGAAATTATTTTATAAAGATAACACATTAGAAAAAATATTGTTAGGGAAAGAAAATAGTTGTAAAATAGATATAATATACTATCCAGAATTAAATGTATATAATGGAATAGCACAGCTACAATTGATAATCAAAAATTATAGATTTATTTGAAACCTATGAAAAGGTGATATTATGTTAGAAAATTTATTATTAAAAATTGAACAATACAATCCACAAGCTGATTTGGAGTTGATAATAAGAGCATATAATTTTGCTGAAGCTGCTCATCAAGGGCAAGTAAGAAATTCTGGGGAAAAGTATTTTATCCATCCATTTCAGGTAGCTATGATACTTGCTGATTTGAACATGGACACAGCCACGATAGCCGCTGGATTATTACATGATGTCATAGAAGATACAGATTATACCTATGATGATATAAAGGAAGAATTTGGTGAAGAAGTTGCAGATTTAGTTGAAGGAGTAACTAAACTTAAAAAACTCGAATATAAGACCAAGCAAGAAAATCAAGCTGAGAATCTAAGAAAAATGGTCATTGCAATGGCAAAGGATATAAGAGTAATAATTATTAAACTTGCAGATAGACTTCACAACATGCGAACATTAGAATATATGACTGAAAAAAAGAAAAAAGAAAAAGCCTTAGAAACTCTTGAAATTTATGCCCCTATAGCTCATAGATTAGGTATGTCAAAACTCAAATGGGAATTAGAGGATCTGTCATTAAGGTATCTGGATCCAGAAAATTACTATGACCTCGTTGATAAAGTATCAAAGAAGAGAAGAGAAAGAGAAGCTTATATTGAAGAAGTAATTGATGTTTTGTATGAAAAACTAAATGAAGTAAATATTAAGTGTGAAATAAGTGGGAGGCCAAAAAACTTTTATAGCATTTATAAAAAGATGATGTACCAAGGTAAGGCTTTCGAAGAGATATATGATTTAACAGCAATAAGAATATTAGTTGACACAGTTAAAGATTGTTATGGGGCACTTGGTATAGTTCATACGCTTTGGAAGCCATTGCCAGGTAGATTTAAGGATTATATAGCTATGCCAAAACCTAATATGTACCAATCCCTTCATACAACTGTAATTGGTTATAAAGGCGAAATATTTGAAGTTCAAATACGAACTTACGAAATGCATAGGACAGCTGAATATGGTATAGCAGCTCACTGGAAGTATAAAGAAGGTTATAGCAAAAGTTCAAATTTTGATGAAAAATTGACATGGCTTAGACAGTTGCTTGAGTGGCAAACAGATTTGAGTGATCCAAAAGATTTTATGGATACATTGAAGATTGATTTCTTCACGGATGAAGTGTTTGTATTTACTCCAAAAGGTGATGTAATCAATTTACCTGAAGGGTCAACGCCAATTGATTTTGCTTATAGAGTCCACACAGATGTTGGGAATAAATGTGTTGGCGCAAAAGTAGACAACAGAATAGTACCACTTAATTACAAATTGCAAAATGGGAACATAGTAGAGATAATAACTAGTCCAAACAGTGCTGGTCCAAGTAGGGACTGGCTAAATATAGTCAAGAGTACTCAAGCAAAAAACAAAATAAAACAATATTTTAAGTATAAGGAAAGAGATACTAATATTGAAAAAGGCAAAGAAATGTTAGAAAAGGAAGTAAAGAGGCTCGGCTATAAACCGCAGGAAGTACTAAAAGAAGATTGGCTAAAATCTGTCGCTAACAAGATGAGTATAGTTTCGGTTGAAGATCTCTACGCATCTATAGGTTATGGTAACATTACAGTAAATCAAGTGATAAATAAATTAAAAGATCAGCATGGCGATATTTTTAAGCCAAATGAAATGGATTTAATTGAGCAAAAAATACAAAAAACTGAAAATAAATCAAAAAAGAAATCTAGTCAAGGGGTAAAACTTGAAGGTGTAGATAATATAAAAATTAAATTTGCAAAATGCTGCAATCCACTGCCTGGAGATGACATAATAGGGTTCATCACTAAGGGAAGAGGCGTTTCTATACATCGTACTGACTGTCCAAATTTAAAATCAATAATGAATGAAAAAGAAAGATTAATAGATGTGTATTGGGATACTGAAAGGTCGACTTCTTATCAAGCAGAAATAAAAGTAAAAGCTAGTGACCGAGAAGGATTGTTAGCAGATATTACTACAAAGTTAAATGAATTAGACGCTGGTTTATTATCTCTAAATGCTAAAAAATCTAAAGATAAGACAGTTGCTATCCGAATTGTACTCGAAATAAAAAATAAGGACGAATTAAATGAGCTAATTAAAAAACTCAAGAGAATTAAAAATGTTCAAGAAGTATACAGAGTAACAGCATAGGAGGTTGAATTTTGAGAGCAGTAGTGCAAAAAGTTAAAGATGCAAGAGTTATAGTTGATAATATGACAGTGGGTAAAATTGATTATGGTCTATTAGTATACATCGCTATAACTCATAGTGACACTGAAAAAGATTTAGATTACATGATTGATAAAATAAAAGGATTAAGAATATTTGAAGACGAAGCAGGTAAAATGAATTTATCTGTTGAAGATATAGCAGGAGAAATTTTAGTGGTTTCACAATTTACTTTGTATGGAGATGTTAGAAAGGGTAAAAGACCTAGTTTTATCCAATCTGCTCCTTTTGAACTAGGAAAAGAAATCTATGATAAATTTATTAAAAAACTAAAACAAAGTGGTATTAATGTACAAACTGGTATTTATGGAGCAGACATGGTAGTCGAATATAAGAATGAAGGGCCAGTTACAATTTTGATAGATAGCACAAAATTATTTTAAGAGGTGATTAAATGAATGTAATAACATTGCAAACTGGAATATATGGAGTGAACACATATATAGTTTATGATGACATTAGTAAAGAATGCTTAATAGTTGATCCAAGTTCAGATAGCGATATTATAATAAATAAAATAAATAGCAAGAATTTATTACCCAAATATATAGTTTTAACTCATGCACATGGTGATCACATTGGTGCTGTGAAAGAACTGAAAGAGAAATTTAATATACCTGTTTTAGTGCACGAAGATGATTATCAAATGTTGATGGATCCAGGCTTAAATTTATCTAAATCAATGTCTTATGGTCCAATATCTATAAAAGCAGATAAAGTCTTAAAAGATAACGATATTATCTGGTTAGGCGATAAAAATTTGAGGGTAATTCATACTCCTGGACACACTAGAGGAGGAATATGTTTATTTTTTGATAAATATTTAATTTCAGGAGATACATTGTTTAAAAGTTCGATTGGAAGAACAGACTTATATGGTGGGAATTATGATGATATCATAAACAGTTTAATTAATAAAATTTCAATTTTACCTGATGATACAGTTGTTTTGCCAGGTCATGGACCATCTACTACGATTAAAGACGAAAAAGTAAAAAATCCATATATTAAAAAACACATAAATAATTAACAATCAAGCAATAGGAGAAAAAATGATAAGTATTTTTTGTAAAGATAATGATATTAATTATATAGAATTGTATGAATTAGTTAAATCTTTCTATCCACTTGAGGAAATACAGTGTATTAATAGTGTAAATGAGTTAAATAATTATAGCTATTTAATTAAAATTACATTAAATGGCAACATATTTTGTGCAAGTGCTTTTCCTAATGGGGAATTAAAAGAAAGAAAATGCATAGATATTTCAGAGACAAAAATATATAGGGATGCAAATACTACTAAAAAAATTACAGCAAAAAGAGCATTATACGCACTATTAAACACTTTAACACATATTGATTTGCCATGGGGCATATTGACAGGCATAAAACCTGTTAAAATACCATCATATTTATTGCAGTTAGGGATAAATAAAGAATCCATAGAAGATATACTGACAAATCAATATTATATATCTAAACCAAAAGCTAAGATGGCATTGGATATAGCTATTTCACAACAAAGCATAATCAACGAAATAAAAGCTAATAATTATAGTCTTTATATTCATATTCCTTTTTGTACTTCAAGATGCAGTTATTGTTCCTTTCCATCTTTGCCACTTGATAGACATGAGAATATAATTAATGATTACACAGATAAATTAATAGAAGAGATTAAAGCAGTGAATGATTCTATGAAAGGCTGGGAGTCAAATACAATATACATTGGGGGAGGTACACCCACAAGCCTTCCAATAGAATTAATAGAAAAAATTCTATACAATGTGAAAAAACTCTATCCGAATATAAAAGAACTAACTGTTGAAGCTGGTAGACCAGATACCATTGATTATGAGAAATTGTCAATTTTGTATAAATACGGAGTAGATAGGATAAGCATTAACCCTCAAACAATGAATGACAGAACTTTAAAGATGATTTCAAGAAATCATTCGTCTGATGACATAATAAGAACTTATATTGAAGCTAAAGAAGTAGGAATAAAAACTGTTAACATGGACCTGATAATTGGATTGCCAGGTGAAAATCTTGAAGATGTTAAAGCTACTTTGGAAAAGATAAATCCATTAAATCCTGATAACCTTACAGTTCATACTTTATCATATAAGAAAGGTTCAGCACTTAAAAACAATAATGAATACTATTTGACAACTTCAAACATGATCGAAAACATGCAAAATGAATGCATAAAATTTGCAACTGCTAATTCATTAGTGCCATATTATTTGTACAGGCAAAAAATGATGGTGGGAAATTTAGAGAATATAGGTTTCTCAAGAGAACATAATCCATGTATATATAATATTTCCATGATGGAAGAAAAGGAAACTATTATTGGTTGTGGAATGGGTGCAACAACTAAAATATATAACAAGCAAAATGATAGCATAAAAAGAATTGCAAATCCAAAAGACATGAATTTATATTTTGAGAGATTTTACGAAACTATATCTAATAAACTAGATGCTTTAAAATGAGGTCAAATGTAAAACTAAATTAGACCTTTGTATAGTTAAATTAGACCCTTACTAGAAATCAGTAAAATAGACAAATTAAAATAGTTTAATTCAACAAAAAAGGACTTATATAAGTCCTTTTTTGTGTT